>CAZSIW010000202.1:0-4968 GCA_964606755.1 uncultured Elusimicrobiales bacterium
CGCCCTTCTTCCCGTACACGGCGTATATGTTCACGGCCTTGTGTTTACCCTTGACCTTCACCGTGCCCAGCGGTTCCGCTTCAACGATATCTTTTACAACTTCATAAGTCGACTCTGAAATTATCATCCTTGTTTTGTATTCCTTATTAAGGCTCTCCAGGCGGCTCCCCAGGTTGACCGAGTCGCCTATTACCGTGTACTCCATTTTCTGCTTCGAGCCCATGTTACCGACAGTCATCTCCCCCGTATTGACGCCGATGCCTATATTAAAAACCCTCTTTCCTTCGGCACGCCATTTAGCTTTAAGTTTTTCAAGCTCTTCGTGCATTTCTATGGCGCAAAGCACCGCTCTACTGGCATGATCTTCCTGGGGCATCGGCGCCCCCCAGAAGGCCATAACGGCGTCGCCTATGAATTTGTCGAGTGTGCCTTCAAATTTAAAAACAACCTCGACCATTGTCGTGAGATATTCGTTTAGCAACGCGATAAGCTGTTCGGAGTCCAACGATTCGGAGATCGTGGTAAAACTCCTGATGTCGGAGAAAAGGACCGTCATGGATCTCTTTTGTCCGCCGAGCTTTAAATGGCTCGGATCAGACAATATTTTCTCCATGACTTTCGGGCTGAAATAGTGGCTGAAGTTTTTCTTTATCTGGCGCTTTTCCTTTTCTTCGCTCATGAACCTGTAAAACAAAATGCCTACATAACCCAGAGAAAGGCTCAGCGCCGGCGCCACGAACTCACCCACGATGAATCTCGATGTGAATAAGTAGTGTGTCAGGACGAAATATCCGACAAATACCGAGACTACCGAAACACCGCCTTTCCAAGGTGTGATGTTTCCCAGAAGTTTGCCAGATAAAAATGCAAAAAGGACGATAAAAATGAACGTGACTATTCCGGGCCAGGGCCTGAGGAAGTTGCCGAGTATCATACTGGAGATCGCGTTCGCGTGGATCTCAAAACCGGGAAAAATGGGAGAGAAGGGCACGGCCTTGAGGTCAAAAAGAGCCGTGGCGGTTCCGCCCACAAGCACTATCTTGTCTTTGAATTTTGCGGGATCCACCTCATCGTTCAAAACGGAGGCGAACGAGTAATACGGAAAGGTCTCGTAACCGCCGGCGAAGTTTACGAACATCTCGTTGTAATCGTCTATCACTATCTTTTTTTCTTTTATTATATCCAGAGGTGTTTTGCCGAGGAATACCGACAACCCCATGATCGAGAGCGAGGGCACAGTCTCACCTTCAAAATCCTTTGTTAGAGGCACCTTCCTGTTAACACCGTCCGTTTCTGGAAAAGTGTTGGTGAAACCGGTTAAGGCGTTCTTTCTGAGGGGTTCGATCGGAAGGAAAAGTTTACCTATGCTGCCGTCACGCCCGGCCTGAAAAAAAGAGCTGAATACCACTCTTCCAGACCTCTTCGCCGCCTTTCCAAGCTCCTCATCGGCAAGAGGACGGTCCTTATCCGGTTCGGTAAAGAGCACGTCGAACACTATCGCCTTTGCTCCCGCGGCTGTCAGTTTATCAATTAGCTTGGCGTGAGTGCTTCTGGGCCATGGCCACCTGCCAAGCTTGTTTATTGAGTTTTCGTCTATTGAAACCAAGGCTATCGACTGGTAGGGCTGAACGACCCCGCGCAGCTTGAAGTGGGTGTCAACCACTTTATTCTCAAGAGACTCCAGTGCTCCGAACCACCACAGCAATAGAACACATAGGCATACACTGGTTGAAATAATGAGGCTGACCGCATTTTTTTTCATTTTTTTCCTGCGCCTGCTCTTGTTAATTATATAAAATTCACGTTAGAACTTCAATGTGATTTCGCATCAAAAAAAGCCGGCAGAACAGGCTTTGCCAGCCCAAGTGGAGCTCATACGGCAGGAGCATGGAGATTCCGCCTAGGGGATTAAAAAGACAAAATTGGACATTATCGTTTAAAATTTATAGCTCAAACCGAACTGCATGGAATTGCCAAGTACGCCCATCGGCACCCAGGCAAAATCTATTCCCAAAACATTGTTGAACATAACACCGCAGCCGGCTGAAAAACCCGACAGCTGATCGTCAGTTTCATTGCCTGACCTGTAACCGACCCTTATGGGAAATACCAGTTTCTCACCGGCTTTCAGGGAGTATTCAATACCCGCGCCGTAGTTTGCGTCTGCATCATTCGGCATACTGGCGTCCACTCCGATTTTCAGGCTATCAACGGGAGCATACATAAATCCCGCCTTTACGGTCGTAGGAAGAGGATCCGCCTCGTCTATGAACTTAATATTGCTTCCGACATTAAGGACAGATGCCCCGATGTTGACCTTTGAAGACGCCTTATAGATCAAACCGAAATCGCCGGCTACTCCTGAAGCATTCGAAGTGTCTATTGTTTCGCTTATTGACTTAATGTTCAAACCAAAAGAGAAATTTTCTCCCAGGCACAGCGCGTAGGCAAGACTCGCGGACATATTGGAAGAACCGAATGTTGTCCCATCGGCCGCACCCGTGTTGTCCCGCCGCACTATATTAGAGATGCTTAAATATTCGACGTTGAGGCCAAAAGTACCTGCGGACGTCGGGACGGCAAACGCTAGGTACTGATTTGAAATGTCCTGTATCCAATTATTTTGAACCAGCGCTATCTCGTTCTTTTTAAGGAACGCGAGGCCGGCGGGGTTGAACGCGATACTGTTCACGTCATCCGCGAACGCGGTAAACGCGCTTCCCAGGGCCGCTGCCCTCGGTGAAGCGACTATCTCAAGGAACTGCGCGCCGCTGGTGCCCTGCGAGGCGCAATATCCGGCTGATGTCGCCAAGACGATCACCGACAAGATTGAAATCGTTTTTCTAAACATTATACTTACCTCCTGCCTTTTCGGCAGCCGCCGTAAAGCGACCTCTTTTATTTATAATCGTAGGACAATCCTACAAATATGCTGCTCGCGTTGTAATTATATTTATAAAAGCTCTCGTATTTTACGTTGGACGAGCTTGTCACGAAACTGGGCATAAAGTTCAGGTTCAGATTTTCCATGAGAGGGTAACTCAAGTTCATAGAAATATAGCTTGTATCCACATACGCCTTATCTGTCAGGTTGTTCCCGTTCACATCCTGAGCGAGCCTGTCCGTGTAATTTCTCATTCCAAACTCATAGGATAAAGAGGCTTTCAACGGTATCATGTTGAATGAAAAATTAAATGTAGGTCCTATCTTGTATTCGTTGTAACTGTAATAATTCGCAATATAACTATTCGCAACATCCACGCCGCCCTGGTTTGAGTTGTAAAAAACGTAGTTCATGCTAAGGCCAGCGGATATTGTCGTTGGCCCGGTTGGCACCAGAGCGAAAGACGGGAACAGGTTGATCAAAACCGAGTTATCCATCCTCTTGTCGGAACTGTAAACGCTGTAATCCGTCAACACCGTCTGCTGTGAAAACATTTTAAGCGTGTAGTCCAATGTCGTATCTAGAACCACCTTCTGGCTTAAGGAGAATTTATTCATTAAATAAAATTCATGAGCGGTAAAATCAAGAATATAATTTCCAGGGTTGCCGGTTATCTGAGAAGCGGTCGTTGTGTCGATCAGGTTCGTATAATTCGGGAAGTTTACGGTATACAGGTTGTATCCTACATTGTAAGTTTTGTTCCCATAGTCAACGCCAACGGTCGTTTTGTTGTAGTTAAATATGCCGTTGCTGAGGCTTTCATCCGAAGATTCTTGAAGTTCCTGAGCGAGATAACCGACCTTGAAACTTAGTTTCGTATCCCCGCTGATGGTTATAACCGGTTTAATATACAGGTTGTTGCCCAAACCTTTCTGAAAAAGTATGTTGCCGTCAGCCAGCTCCTGAGCCTCTTTGATGACCCTGTATTCAAAAGTATACGATGGAATAACAGCGATATCGTCATTGAATTTTACCGAAGGAACAAGGTTAAGGTTTACGTTTGCCATCTGGTTGCTGGTATCGCTGTCAAAGCTGTTATACCCGCCTAAAACCGAAAGGCTTCCTATAGGCGTGAATTCAGCAGCGAACGAACATGTGGACAATAAAATAACCGATAATAGAGCGATAACTTTCTTCACCATTAGCCTCCGCAAAGTTTTTATACAAGTTAGAGCAGCAAAAATAGCCTGACTTACTTTTTGCTGTCATTCCCGCATGTTGCTAGCGGGAATCCAAGGATTTCTATATGCTTTACTGCTGGATTCCCGATTACCCCCTCGAGAACGACAACTTTTTACATTTTTTAATCATTGTGAAATCAAACCTGCATCTATAAATATCTTCGGTTCAACACACAGGTCAATCTTGCTGCCCGTTCCATGGAATAAACTTCCTGAAAGTACTAGCTCCTGGTTGTAACCTACTATCCCTCCGTTTGATTGATAATTAGCCAAAGACGGAATATTTCCAAAATCATCAACAGCATAAGATGATTCCTGATAGGAAATACCGTTTTTAAACGATACATTCAACACACTGTTAGTAACTCCGTCACCTGTTGACGTAACATTAGCTGGCCACCATGTGTTAAAGAATTGGCTGTTTGACATAGTTGCCGCTTCCCCGGTAACTGTCCACTGTACATCATTCATGCTTTTTATATTTGTGCCGGCATAGCTCATTATAGTGGTATTGTTTATGATGAATTTGTAACTGTCATACAAATCCTGGTATCCATTGCCTGTTGTCAGGTTGGGAACAATATGGCCTCCTGAATAACCCCAGTTTACCACATCCGTAAGGTTACATGCTGAAGACTGGTTTGAAAGCAGATAATACATGGGATTTGATGACGTGGGTGATGCCTGCCAGTTATTCCAGTATTTCGTGGCAACAGAAATATCTGAAGGCAAAGTAGTGTTGAACTGTTGAGTGTTGGTAAAGTAATCATACCTATTGTCTCTTTCATCTAAAACAACAAGCTTGAAAGAATCATTCGGAACAGCTGGATTAACAGTGGTTTT
>CAZSIW010000203.1:0-4938 GCA_964606755.1 uncultured Elusimicrobiales bacterium
AGAATGAACCCCGGCACATCTCTTATCTGCGTAGAGAAGAACAAGTATTTTTTTGACAGGCTGGTAGGCGAGTTTGCCGCGCAGAACGTTCGCGTCATCAATTCGGACGCCTCGAGATGGGCCCCTCACGCGTCTTTCGGCGGCAGGGTATGCGGGGATTCAGTGGACTGCATTATCTCGACGCTGCCGTGCTCGAACATGGATTTCGAGCGGTTCATCCGCAGGTTTGTCCTGCCGCTGCTAAAAAGAGACGGGGTTTTTGTCCAGTACACGCATATAGTGTCGTTATTGAAGGGATTCGCGCTTAACGAGATTTTAGGCAGGTATTTTGCTTCTATAAGATCAGATCTGGTTTTGCTCAACGTGCCGCCGGCCATCATTTACACGAGCAGACTGCCGACAACGATCCTGCGCTATTCCCCGGCCAGGAGCAGGGCACTGGCCGGTCAAGCTTCACACTCGGGTGACGGTTATCATTCCAAACTGTCGCTATCACCGGCAGGAACATTTGGCGGCGGATCCGTTTTCCACTGGCATAACTGGATGCGAGGGCAAGCGAAATATTCGAGGCTATGTTTTTAAAACCGGGGTTATCTTTTAAGCTTTTTCAGGAGCTTATCTAACGGAAGTGTATTGATAACATCGCCTTTCTCCAGCCAGCCTCGCTGGGCGACGTATACGCCGTAACGGATATTTTCCAGCTGGCTAACGTCGTGCGAGTCAGAACCTATCGCCAGGGTCACGCCCATCTCCTTCGCGCGCTTGCAGTAAATATCGAACAGGTCCAGCCGGTCGGGGAAAGCGTTTATCTCGATCATCTTGTTGTGCTTCTTCGCAGCCTCAAGTATCTTTTCCATGTCCACATCGTAAGGCTCCCGTTTGTTTATCAGCCTGCCGGTCGGGTGGGCCAGGCAGTGCACGAGAGGGTTCTCGAGCGCGGCCGTTATCCTAGACATCAGCTGCGCCTTGCCCTGCTTGAAACCCGTGTGGATCGCCCCCAGCACGAAATCGAACTCCCTGAGGATGGATTCCGGGTAATCGATAGTGCTGTCGGAAAGGATGTCCACCTCAGTGCCGCAAAGTATTTTTATACTATTTTGTTTCTCGTTATATTTTCTTATTTCATCGATCTTCTTTCTCACATCAGCCACGTGAAGCCCGTGCGCGATCTTCAGGCTCTGGGAATGGTCAGTAACTATAAGCCATTCGTAGCCGAGCTCCACGGCCCTGTTTGCCAGCTCCTCGATCGTGCTCGCGCCGTCGCTGTATTTCGAGTGAACGTGGATGTCGCCTTTGATGTCCTTTACTTCTAAAATTTTGGGCAGGCGCGAGGCAAGGGCCGCCTCTATCTCGCCACGGTTTTCTCGAAGAGACGGCGGTATCAGGGGCAGGCCGATAGCCCTATAAACGTCTTTTTCGGTTTTAGAAGCTATGGGTTTTGCTTCCTTTAAAAGCCCTGTTTTACTGCTTTTCTTGTCATTCCCCGGCTTGCCTGCCCGCCGGTTTTGTGGTGGGACCGGGGAATCCAGGATAGAAGCTGGATCCCCGATTACTGCCTTCGGGGATGACATCTGTGAAACGTTTTTCAAAGCTGTCAATTTGTACACCCCGTACTCGTTTATTAAAAGCCCTTTATCTTTCGCGAGGCCCCTCAAGACGACGTTGTGTTCCTTCGAACCGGTGAAATACTGAAGAGCAGCGCCAAAAGAATCGTTGTCAATCACGCGCAGGTCTACCTGTATATCCTGCTCGGTTATAACGGTGGCCTTCGTTCCGCCAGCGGCAAGGACACGCTTTACGCTCTTGAGCGTAGTGAAGTGTTTGATGACTTTTCCCTCCGCGCCCTTTTTTACGGTGCAGAGTATGTCTATGTCGCCGATGCTATCCTTCAACCGCCTGAGAGATCCGGCCGGGGAAACCTGTACGACATCGCTGTTTTTTTTAAGCTCCCTGATGATCTCTTCGGCTATAAGCGACGCATCGCTCAGGAGTATCCTACCCCCCGATTTGCGCTTGAACTCGATGCCCTCAAGGATAGCGGCTTCCGTTTTTACCCCGAACCCCGGAAGCTCCCTGATCTTCCCGGCCTTTGCAGCCGCCGCGAGATCTGCGGTGCCGGCGATCTTAAACTTATCGTATATAACTTTCGCCTTTTTCGGCCCTATGCCGGGTATCTCCATCATCTCGATAAGGCTTTCCGGGTACTGCTTCTTGAGCTCCTCAAGATAGGATATTTTTCCCGTCTTTATGAACTCCTCTATTTTTTCTGATATACCGTGCCCTACACCGGATATGTCCTCGAGCCCGCCCCTTTTAAACACTTCCTCGATGGGCTCAGGCAGCGACTCGATCACCTGGCTCGCGCGCTCGTATGATCTTATGCGGAAATAATTCTCGTTGCCGAGGCTCAAAAGCTCCGCTATCTGCGTCAAAAGCCGCGATAGTTCCTTGTTCTTCATTTTGTTTTCCGTGCGCCGTTAATTTCCCCGCCTAATTCTATCTCTTTAAAACCCGATTTTCAAACAACACAGCCATAAAACACAACGCCGCCGGAGATTTCACCGAAAGACCCTATCGAGGATTCAGGGAGTTGAATTCCTCGGGTATGACACCGGGCAAAAGGGTTCAGCTCTACCAGCCCATCCTTCTTATGCCTTCCAGCGGTCTTTCCGACAGCTCGGTCCCATAGATATCGAAGACCACCAAGTGAATCCTGTTATCTTTCCGCACCAGCTGCACTTCATACTGGGTCTCGTCCCCGATCCGCACTTTTTCAGCCATATTTATCTGTTCGCCCGCATACCTTGTTTTTACCGAATTCTGCACCCTCGCTGGCAGAGAGTCGATAGATATCTCAGCGATAGTTTTCACCTTTCTGCCATCCGCCCTGTACACCACTTCCATGGTCTGCATATTATCAGTCTCTTTTATTTCGTACTCGAACGCTCCATTCTCCTCTGTTTTCCAGTAATCGGCAACCGTTGCCGAGGGATACTCTCTCTGGAAAGCCGAGAGCACGGCGGATGGCACATCTTTCTCATCTATCCGCTCTTCCGCTGCGTATATCGCTGCCGCGGCAATGGCCGCAAGTATCGCGGAAACTATAATTGGAAAGACAGTATTCTTAGATATTGTCATATTTTTCTCCTGTTTCAGTGATTATTAACGACAAACCAACTTCCCGAATACCCGAAGCAGTCATCAGGTATCTTTCGGTGTTGGTATCCTTTGTCACATGTTTATGATGTTGTCTGATCGCAATCCTTAGAAAAAAAACATCCGCCCCTTATCGAACGATAAAGAGCGGATGCGAAGAAGCGATCATTTCTTTTCTACCACTTCTTTTTTTCCATTTTCATGCCTTCCATCGCCTTATCCGAAACGACATTCCCCATCGTATCAAACATGACCTTGTGCGTGGCGTTGTCCATCTTCATCAGCTCCACTTCGTACTGGGTCTCGTTCCCCATCATCACTTTTTCGCTCATTTTTACAGTCTCGTCCGGATATTTGCTTTTCACCGCGGTCTGCACTTCTGTTGGAAGCATATCCATAGGCATCTCTTCCATCGTCTTGACCAGGCTGCCGCTCATATTATAGACAGCGTCCATGGTCTTCATATTATCGGTGGCTTTAATTTTGTACACTGTCATCCCGTTCTCTTCCATCTTCCAGTATTCGCTCACCGTTGCCATTGGATAATCCTTCGCAAAAGCCGAGAGCACCGCCGACGGTACTTCAGCTTTATCTATTTTATCCATTTTATCCGCCGCGAAACCGATCACAGCAAACATTACCAATGCGGCCACTGTTGCACAGACTGCATTATTGAATACTCTCATGATTCCCTCCTCTTTATTACACCCCGCCCAAGCATAGATTTCAGACGGAGTTTTGCTTAGCAAGAGTCCTCCTGCAACTCTTTGCAGTTATATTTTAAAACATATTGATTTGTATGGGAAGTCGTTTAGGGAAAAACCGCAGATTCAAAAAAAATGTGCGTCGGTAGGATTGTCCAAAAAAATCAGCCGGCGAAGTTTTTTGTTGATGAGGCGTCTTATCAGGACATCGCATTGACTGGTAAACATATAAGTTGTAACATTTGAGCAGACAGTTTCGATTTTTTCGGAGGCGCGCCATGTTCGAAGTCAAAAGCGATGCGGTTAAAAACAGGCTTTATATCAAGATATCCGGGTTTATCACGGACCAGGAACTAAAAGAGGCGACCGATAAAATTATTTCCAATCTAAATGGTCTGAAACCGGGTTTTGACGTGATAAACGACATCTCCGGAATAAAAGCGGGCGGTATGCCCAAAAACACCGACAGCCTCATCCACGCCCAGGGCCTGATAAAAAAAGCCGGAGTAAACCGCATTATCAGGGTAGTCGCCAGCGTAATGACCAAACTACAGTTCAGCGAGTCCGGCATGAAGGCGGGTTACGCGAAAGACGCCGAAACCGCCCCGTCTCTTGAAGAAGCAGAAAAAATGCTTGATAAAAAGTAGTTTTCAGCCTTCTGCCTGCTGCGAAACCCACGATGACACCGCAAATTCACTAGATACAACAAAATTTGCAGATTTATTGATCCCTTTAAACCAAAAAGCAGGGACAAGATAAACACCTTGTCCCTACTTTGGTATTATGAGCCATTGAACCGGATCACCCGGTTGGGCCCATGAGCCGTTAAAGGCTGATGCAGATATGGCTTCCAGATTCCTGATAATATTATACTGCAGACTCAAAAATTGTCAAGATGTTTTTTGGCTATTTGTGTCCGGCTTTTGAAAATTCTAGAGCACCCGAGAATAATTATATTCCCTAATCTGGCATTTGCGTTCAACTGTTACAGCACCTACCCAGGGCCAGGGCAAAGATAATGGTTTTTGATACCAGGCTTGCTGTTCAAGTTTAACCTTTGTCCACTCCTCATCCAATG
>CAZSIW010000204.1:0-4934 GCA_964606755.1 uncultured Elusimicrobiales bacterium
TAAGAAGCATCTTCATCTGTTCGGGCGTGGTGTTCTGGGCCTCGTCCAGGATTATAAAAGCGTTGTCAAGCGTTCTTCCCCTCATGTAGGCAAGCGGCACTATCTCGACGGTCTCGTCTTCCCTCATGAACTTGAACCTCTCGGCCCCCAGCATGAAATAGAAGGCGTCATACAGGGGTTTCAGGTACGGGTTTATTTTCTCATAAAGATCCCCGGGGAGAAACCCCAGCCTCTCTCCGGCCTCGACTACGGGCCTCGTGATGACTATCCGGTTGACCCTGCCTTCCTGCAGGGCCCGGAGAGCGCAGGCCACCGACAAAAAAGTCTTCCCCGTTCCGGCCGGGCCTATCAATATAACGACGTCGTGTTTCCTGATGCCCTCTTCGTATAGTTTCTGGTGCTTTGTCTTTGTCCTGACGTGTTTTCCCTGGTGCGTCACGTAAATGACATCCGAATCCACCTCGCCATGGGCGTGATGATGCGCCCGGGCGAAGAACTTCTCGTCGCTTTGCGGCGCTTCCCTGCGTTTTTCCTTCATCGATTCAAGCTCAGCTATAGTGTTGTCCACCTTGCCTGCCGGGCCGCGGACCACGAGGGAAAAATCGCCGGCGTGAGCTCCCTGGCGCAAAAATATCTGCACCCCGTAGCTCTTCTCAAGAGCCCTCAGGTTCTCGTCCTGGGTGCCCAGCATGTTTATGACTTCTTCTGAATTCTTTAAAAATAAACGTTTAGTTACCATTTTTTTAATTTGTCAGAGTTGTTTATTGGGTTTTACTGCGGGTAAAAGCTCGGGATCAGTAGCAGCCGGAACTGCCGAATTGGGTTCCATATTGTGTATATATTAAACCATAAAAAAGGGTCAAGGGTCAAGGGGCAAGGAACATAACGACAGGGACAGAAAGATAAGGGATCAGGGTAAAAGATCAAGAAGAAAAGATTCAACGAACAATAAGATTTTATAAAATCCTTGACCCTTACTACTTGCCCCTTAACCCTGCCTTACAATATTGATACTTGCTACTTTGTCCCTGTCATTGGAGGCATCGTGTGTTTTATGTGCAGTTCCCTGAGCTGTTTATCGGAGACGAAGTCCGGCGCGCCGGACATGGGGTCGGAGCCTTTCTGGGTCTTGGGGAAGGCTATCACTTCGCGGATGGATTCCTCGCCGATCAAAAGGGCGCAGAGCCTGTCAAACCCGAGGGCTATGCCGCCATGCGGTGGCGCGCCGAAGGAAAGAGCTTCCAAAAGGAAACCGAACTTTTCCCTCGCGTCCTCTTTTGTCATGTTTATGAGCTTAAAAAGTTTTTCCTGAACTTCTTCCTTGTGTATCCTGATTGAGCCGCCGCCCAGCTCGACGCCGTTCAGCACAACGTCGTAGGCCCTGGCCTGCATCTTGCCGATGTTTTCGGGGCTGTCCATGTACTGTATGTGCTCTTGTTTAGGAGATGTGAACGGATGATGCATCGCGTTCCAGCGCTTTTCTTCCCTGTCGTATTCGAAGAGCGGAAAATCCATGACCCAAAGAAAGTTATAAACCTTTTCCGGGATAAGCTTGAGCTGTTTGGCAAGCTTTACCCTCAACGCCCCGAGGCCCGCGCACACAACGCTCACGTCGTCTGCAAGAAATAGCAGGATATCGCCGGCTTTGGCTCCCATCTTTTCCTGAATATTTTTGAGATCGTCCGCGCTGAAGAATTTTACAATATTTGACTCCGGGCCGGCTTCCGTCACCTTCATCCAGGCCAGACCTTTAGCGCCGTAGGTGCCGACAAAAGAAGTCATCTCGTCGATCTCGGATCTGGAGAAAGACGCTCCGCCCTTCACGCACAACCCTCTTATCGCATCGCCCTTTGCGGCGGCCTGGTTAAATACTTTGAAACCGCAGTTCTTAAGCTCTTCGGTGAGGTCGGTTATCTCAAGACCAAAACGAAGGTCCGGCTTGTCCGAGCCATACCTGAGCATCGCCTCGCCGTAAGGCATCCTTAAAAACGGCGTCTTGATCTCAAGCCCCAGGGCGTTTTTGAATATATCTTTCAGCATTCCCTCTATGACCGCGATTATGTCGTTCTCATCTATAAACGAAAGCTCCATGTCTATCTGGGTGAACTCGGGCTGCCTGTCCGCCCTCAGGTCCTCGTCCCTGAAACAGCGCGCCATCTGAAAATACTTGTCAAAACCCGATACCATGAGTATCTGTTTGAAAAGCTGGGGCGACTGCGGAAGCGCGTAGAAAGTGCCCGGGCTGAGCCTTGATGGGACTAAGAAATCCCTGGCTCCCTCGGGTGTTGATTTGTTGAGCATGGGCGTTTCGATCTCAAGAAAACCCTGCTTGGTGAGATACTGCCTTACTTCCTGAAGTATCTTGTGCCTCAATATGAAGTTTTTCTGTATGTTGGGGCGCCTGAGGTCGAGATAGCGGTACTTGAGCCTCATGTCCTCGGACGTTTCGGTGTATTCGGATATCTCGAACGGGAGAGCTGGCGCTGTGTTGATGATTTCGAGCTCCTTGCATACGAGCTCTATCTCGCCGGTGGGCATGTTCTTGTTTTCCGTGCCGGCAGGCCTCCTGCGCACGAAACCTTTAGCCTTGAGCACGAACTCGCTTCTTATTTTCTCGGCCTGAGCGAAGATCTCTTTCATCTCCGGCTGGAAAACGACCTGCAGTATGCCTTCCCTGTCTCTTAAGTCGATAAAAATAACCCCGCCGTGGTCGCGTCTCGAGTGCACCCACCCGCAGACAACGAGCTCTTTTTCTATATGGCCTGCGCGAACATCGCCGCAATACAAGCTTCTTTCCATTTATATTCTCCGTTTTTGAGCCTTATTATAAGAAAATCCCGCCATGGCGGGATTTAGTTCATTATTCGTATATAAACAACAAATAGCGGAATTGACGGATATTTTAACAAATACAATCTTCCTAGTCAAACTGTAGAAAGAATCATTTACTTTTTTTCTTTTTGGCGTATGGCAGCATTGATATATCCCAGCCGCCGCCCAGCGCTTTTATAAGCGATACCGAAGCATTCATTCGGCTGTTCAATATGCTGATGGCAGTCCTTTTATTCTCCAGCTCAGCGGCTTGTACCGTAACCACTGACAAAGCGCTTATGGTTCCAGCCTTATATTGGTTCAAACTTACCGTTACAGATTTATGCGCGGCCTCAACGGCGTCGTCCTCAGCTGTCGCTTCTTCGTCAAGGATACGCAACGACGAGAGGCTGTCTTCTACCTCCTGAAACCCAGTTAGAACGGTCTCCTTATAATTTGCGACGCTCGCCCAGTAAGCCGCCTTCGCCTGAGCTACTTGCGCTTTTATACCGCCGCCGGTAAACGGGGTTTCGGCAATGGCGGGCCCGTACGACCATATCTGGCTCGGAACGGAAAATAAAGTCGACCAATCCTGGCTCACCGCTTCCCTCGTGGCGTTCAAATTCAGCACTGGGAAATAGGCTGATTTCGCCACGCCGATCTGAGCGTTGGCGGCCTGGACCCGTCTTTCTGCCGCCGCGATATCGGGCCTCCTTTCAAGGAGTTCCGAAGGCAATCCCACAGGCACATCGGGCGGGGTCATGGCCGCCGTGGAGAAAGGCACTGCAAAAAGCGAAGGCAATTTGCCCACAAGAACAGCTATGGCGTGTTCCGTCTGCGCGCGTGAAACGCCAATATCTATGCCCTGCGCGACAGCCGTTTTATACTGGGTATCGGCCTGCAGAACATCAGCGCTGGACGCTATCCCGCTGTTATAACGGTTTTTAGTCATTTCAAGAAATTTTTTGTATCCGTCGATAGTTTCATCCAGGAGCTGTTTTTGCATATCGAGCGAGCGCAGAAGAAAATAGTCCTGCGCCAGCGCGGCGTGAATGCTTAACCTCATTGTTTCAAGGTCAGCCGCGGTCGCCTGAAAATTTGACCGGCTGGATTCAACGCTCCGCCGGACCTTTCCCCACACGTCCAGTTCCCACGAAAAAGTGGCGTTTACCGTATTGTTCGTGATCGTATTTTTAAACGTGCCCGTCGCGGTCTGGATGCTTTGAGCTCCCACCGCTATTGTAGGAAAATATTGCGCTTTGGCGCCGCTCAGCAGAGAGCGCGCCACCTGGAACTGCGCCTCAGCCGCGGCGATATTCTGGTTGGAAACATCTACCTGGCTTTCGAGCTGGTTGAGCCCGTCGTCATTATACATCTTCCACCACGCGCCTCGTTCTATATTCTCCTGCGGCTCCGCCTCCTGCCAGTCGGTCGCCTCTTTATACGCCTCGGGAGCCTTGGTGACAGGCTTCACATACTTCGGCCCCACCGAACATCCGCAGACAAGAGCGATCATCCCAAAAACGATAAGCAGCGGTTTTCCTGATCGAGCTTTTTTAGAACAGACCATTATCTTTCCTCTCATTTCTTCATAATATCAAAAATAAAACATCATACTTTCTCGGACAGAAGAACTTCTCTTTCAGATTTTCCTCGCACACGGGCCAGCCAGATCCTGTAACGGTCCATCCACAAATATATCACAGGGGTCGTAAAAAGTGTGAGCATCTGGCTGAGCATGAGCCCGCCGATTATAGTAATGCCGAGAGGGCGCCGGAGCTCTGAGCCCATCCCTGTCCTGAAAGCCAGCGGCATAGCGCCGAACATGGCGGAAGCTGTCGTCATCATTATGGGCCGGAAACGCAGGAGACTGGCCTGATATATCGCTTCGAACGGCGTTTTGCCTTCATTGCGTTCCGCCGCTATAGCGAAATCTATCATAATGATACCATTTTTTTTGACTATGCCTATAAGCAGAAGCATCCCTATCATGGCTATGACGCTGAGGTCTATCCTGAAGATCAAAAGCGACAACAGAGCGCCGACCCCGGCTGACGGCAGAGTAGACAATATCGTTATCGGATGGATATAACTTTCGTACAATATCCCCAAAACTATATAAA
>CAZSIW010000205.1:0-4866 GCA_964606755.1 uncultured Elusimicrobiales bacterium
TGGCGCGCCGCTAAAATGGCGGGCTTGGAGTATATCCCGGCAATTGAGTATGATGTTAAAACCGAACAGGAAGGGGTAGAGCAGGGGGCGGGCTGCAATACGCAGAAGCAGGAGCTTAACCCCATAGAAGAGGCCGATCTCTACGCCCTTCTAAACAAGCTTGACCCCGACAAAAACACCCATGAGGCTATAGCGGCAACGTATGGGAAAGACAGGAGTTATGTTACCCAGTCCCTATTAATTGTGAAGATGCCGCAGTTCATAAAGGACAATGTTATACGTATAACATTGTCCAGAAGCCATGCCGTTCAGCTGTTGCGCCTGCCATCTGATGACATGAAGGTTAATGCGGCGGAAGCCATAATAGCCAAGAAATTGAGCGTTCAGGCTGCCAGCCAGCTTATAGACAAGATGCTTGGGAACCCCGGCCAGGCTGACAAGAAAGGCAAGGGTGGCAAGGTCAAAGGTGATGGGGTTCATATAGCCAAATCGGGCAAGAAGGTACATATAGAATACAACGGCCCGGCAGACACACCCACAGATGCCATTGCTAGAGCCATTACAGAGGAACACCAGAAGTGGCAGGCAGAGCAGGCCCGGGCTGAACAGGCCAAACCCGACCCTGAAGCAGAAAAAGCCGCCAAAGCCGCGAAGAGGGCGGCCCTGGATGAAATCTCCAAACTTACGAAAGCGTTAAGAACCGCCAAGGCGCATTTTAATTCACTGAAAGCGGCCAACCGCGACACCGCCAGCGCTTTAAGGGACATAGAAAGCATCAAGGCCGATATTCAAGCGCAAAAGCTGAAACTCAAAGGCAGCGGCGGGCCAAACGGCAAGGAACAGGACAAGGGAAAGGGGCTGGATGAGCAGGCAACAAACACAATTAAGCAAACAGAAGATTTTGTTGTTAAACAGATAAAGAAGAACATGGAGCAGGCAGGCACAGGTGCAAGCAACAATGAGCAGGGACTGGTTAACGGCAACGGCAATGACGGCGGCAAAAAAGCCGAGGAACAGAATGCTCAGTCCGGCTCCGCGCAGGATACGAAGAGCGCCCAGGCCGACAAAGTGCTAAACGACCCAAAGGGGCAGAAGAATCTGGAAGAGCAGGCCAAAAAAGAGGGCATCAGCGTTGAAGAGTTAAAGGCTCGCATAAAGAAATCGTGGGGGCTGTGATGCGGAGCAGGAGCGGCAGCGCCCCTACGGGGCGCGGGGTGTGGGGGGGGGGTATGATGTTACCTCCGGGTTAACACCCGGCGCTTTAACACATTACCCCTCCGGGGTAGAGACTATTGTGACAATTTCTGGTTTTCAGCTGCGGAGCAGCGGGGTGTTAGAGGCCCGTTCGCGAGAACGGGTAGATAAATATACCACCGCCCTTCCGCCCCTTCGGGGCGGGGCATCTCGGAGAAAACGGTGTCAGTCCCGCCAAAAACGGCGGATGTTCCACTTCTCTAACGTTACTAACTTGCGACAATTTCTGGTTTTTCAGCTGCGGAGCAGAAGCGGCAGCGCCCCTACGGGGCGCGGGGTGTGGGGTGGCATGATGTTACCCCCGGGTTAACACCCGGCGCTTTACCCCTCCGGGGTAAAGAACTTTGCGACAATTTCTGGTTTTTCAGCTGCGGAGCAGCGGGGTGTTAGAGGCCCGTTCGCGAGAACGGGTAGATAAATATACCACCGTCCTCCCGCCCCTTCGGGGCGGGGCATCTCGGAGGACAAAAATGTCAAATACATATTCTAATCTTTTATATCACATAGTATTTTCAACCAGCGGAAGGCGCGAGTTGATTAAGTCCGGCAAGGAAGAATTATACCGGTATGCGACCGGGATCATCAGAGGCGAGGGCGGGTATTTGATAAAAATCGGAGGTGCGGCTGACCACGTGCATATATTTGCAAAGTTCCCGCCCGTTATAAGTATTTCGGATATGGTCAGGAAAATAAAATCAAACACGTCAAAATGGATTAACGAAAACAAGAAATATGCCTTTCCTTTTTCCTGGCAGAGAGGTTACGGCGTGTTTTCGGTCAGCGAGTCCGGCGCGGAAAAGGTTATTGAATATATTGAGAATCAGGAAATTCATCATAAGAAGATGGGTTTCAAAGAGGAATTATTATCCCTGCTGAAAAAACATAATGTGCGATACGACGAGAAATATTTGTGGGACTGATATGCGGAGCAGGAGCGGCAGCGCCCCTACGGGGCGCGTGGTGTGTGCGGATTGATGTTTCCCCCGAGTTTACACTCGGGGCTTTAACACCTTACCCCTTCGGGGTAAAGACTATTGCGACAATTTTTGGTTTTTCAGCTGCGGAGCAGCGGGGTGTTAGAGGCCCGTTCGTGAGAACGGGTAAATAAATATACCACCGCCCTCCCGCCCCTTCGGGCCGTAATCCGCGGGGCATGATTGGCAGGCAAAGAAGAAATCGCGGAATTCCGCACGCAGGCGGGAAATTTGTGTCAGGCGTTTCTTCCGTTACCCGAGTTTACACTCGGGGCTTTAACACTTTACCCCTTCGGGGTAAAAAAACGGAGCCAAAAACTCAGGCGCGGCCAGCTTTTCTTGCAAAGACATGCCAGAAGATTTCCCTACCCCAAAAAAATCTGACGAAAATTTGACAATGTTAAAAATGCTTGAAATTACATGAAAAAACTGTTAAAATTGTTTTGTGTCTTGTTAATCAAGCAATTACAATAAAAAAGGAGAACTAACGTGGCCAGGAAACCGTTGTTGGCAGGAAATTGGAAGATGAACAAAACCGTAGCAGAAGCAGTTGAGCTCGTCAGCGGACTCAAAAAAAATCTGGATGGGGTCAAAGACAGGGAGATACTGGTTTGTCCCACCTTTACCTGCCTTTCAAAGGTCTCTGAGGTCATAAAAGGTTCCAATATAAGCCTGGGCGGCCAGAATATGCATTGGGAGAGTAAGGGCGCTTTCACCGGCGAGATATCCGGCAAGATGCTGGTTGATGTGGGCTGCAAATATGTGATCATCGGACACTCGGAAAGGCGCCAGCTTTTCGGCGAGACCGATGAGACGGTCAACAAGAAAATCAAAGCGGCGTTCTCTAACGGCCTTATCCCGGTAGCGTGCGTGGGTGAGACGCTCGACGAGCGTGAGAAAAATATTACCTTTAAAGTGATAGACAGGCAGGTCAAAGCCGGCCTTGCCGGGCTGACACCCGAGCAGGCGAACACGATCGTGATAGCCTACGAGCCGGTATGGGCTATAGGAACGGGAAAAACAGCCACCCCGGCTCAGGCGCAGGAGGTTCACGCGTACATCAGGAAAATATACGGCGAACTTTGCGGGAAGACCGCGGGGGAAAATGTCCGGATACTGTACGGCGGCTCGGTAAAACCCGACAACACCAAAGAACTAATGTCCCAGCCCGATATAGACGGGGCGCTTGTTGGCGGAGCAAGCCTCGAACTCGACTCTTTCACGAAAATAGTAAAATACTGACACGGAGCATAAATTTGGATATGCGGTTAGGCGAGGAAAGAAGAAAACACATACGCGTTTTCTTTCCGGGCGGCAAGGTCAGGATAAAGTCCGGACAGATATTTGCGCTTGTGGGCAAGATTGTAGACCTGTCTCTCGGCGGCATCAGGTTTACCACCGAGACGGATTTTACCTCCGGTGAAACGATCACGATCGAGATCATTCTTGTCGACGGGATGAAGTTTAAATGCGACGCGAAAGTGATACACCTGGAAACCGAGGGTAACCAGAATATGTGCGGGGTAAGTTTTTTAAATCTGGCGGAACAAGACGAGCAGGAGCTGGGTGAGTTGGTGATGACAATGCGCTCCCGGCAAGACCATAAATGCATAGATGAGAGGGAAAATCAATGAAGATAGCTTTCGGCTGCGACCATGCGGCCATTGATATAAAGAATGAGATCGTGAAACAACTGCTTAAAAAGGGCCTGGAAGTATCGGATTTCGGCTGCAACGATCCGGCGGGGTGCGACTACCCTGACATCGCCCGGAGGGTCGCGGAGCTCGTTTCGTCCGGCAAGTGCGAGAAGGGCATTTTGCTTTGCGGAACAGGCGTCGGAATGTCCATTGCCGCGAACAAATTTCCGCATGTAAGAGCGGGCGTGTGCTGGAACGACGAGGTCGCCAGCCTCGTGGCGGAACACAATAACGTCAACGTGCTGTGTTTGCCGGCGAGGTTCGCGGGGCTGGAAGATATTATGAGATGGATAGGCATATGGCTTTCCACGCCGTTCAGTTCAAACGAGAGGCATTCCAGAAGGGTGTCAAAGATCTCCGATATAGAAAAAGAAGTCCTTGGCTGTTAAGTGTAGTGAGTCGCAAATATCTTGACATTTGAAGGTTCATCTTTGGGCGATTTTCGTCAAACGCCTCTATACTAGTTGTTCTTAAGAAACCGATATTCCGTCAGCGCAATTCTCCGGCGCGCAGGAAAAGAGAAAAATATGGCTTTGAATAAATGGGAGCTGAACCATACACCGGGACAGAACGATTACAACAGGTGGCAGCTCAAGCTCTCCGGTGATGAACAGAGCCTTCTTGTTTTGATCAACAAGCTTCCCGGAAAAAGAGGAAGACCTTTTCTTATCGGCGAGGATGGTTTTGATCTTGGTATCTACATCTATGAGATGTCCGGAGAAAATATAACAGAAATATGTTCAATGCTAAGCCAGCAGAACCCTCAGGGAGTGGTAGCGGCATTGAAAGACAGCCGGTTGTGTGCGGCCGCCGAGAAGTTGTCGAAAGAGCTGGGAATAGTTTTTATCTCAAGGGAAGGTTCTTCTTTCCCTCAGGAGAACAGCCCGGACAAAACTGCCGGGCCGGTGGATGACGGGGCCGTTTTTGCCGAAGAAGAGTTT
>CAZSIW010000206.1:0-4865 GCA_964606755.1 uncultured Elusimicrobiales bacterium
AAATGTGTTTCGTGTAATCAAAATACACCCGGAACTTGCCGGCATCGGGATTGCCCTGGGTGAACACAAGGATCAGCTTTTTTTTCACGGCTTTTTCTTTGTAGTGTGGGGAGAATCGCGGAGAGATATGCGCGAACAGCCTGTCGGTGAATATCTTCGCCTGGGCGCTCATCTGCCCCATGTAAACCGGCGAGCCGAGAACAAAGGCGTCGGCGTGCTCAAGCGCTTCGTAAACTTTCTGCATGTCGTCTTTGATAACACAACCCTTAGCGCCCTCTTTGTGGCAGCAGAGACAACCGTTGCACGGTTTGATATCAAGATCGCTGAAATACCATGATTGGGTTTGGGCGCCCTGTTCTTTCGCGCCTTCGAGTATTTTGTTTACTGTCCACGCGGTGTTGCCGTCTTTGCGCGGGCTTGCGGTAAAGCCGACGACTTTCATTTTTTCTCCCTGCATGTTCTATTTATGCTCTTATGATATATACTATATAATGCTATGTCAAGCAGCGGAATAATGGAGATGTTTCTATTTGGTTTCTTGCAAATAATGCAGCTCCTTCCAGGCACCGGAATAATTCTTAATCCGCCACGTTAAATCCCTCAGTTTACGTTGGAGAAAGGATTGGCGGTCGCCAAAGGCGATCCGCAGGTGTTGGCGTAGTAAAAGAAGCCGCCGATTCCTGTCGGCGGAGTTCCACTCTTGAATATAATTTAACAATGTTGTAGAATTTACATCAGATGATGTAAAGTTTACAACAGGCGGGATAAATGTTTTTATTGCAGGGAAGCAAATTAAGAAAGAAATTGTTGACGCATCTGTTCCATCATGCGGATGAACAGTATTATGTAAGGGAGCTGGCGGCGCTGCTCGTGGAAGACGCGGGCAACATGTCGAATGAGCTTGCCAAACTTTACAAAGAGGGTTTGCTGTCTTTCAAGACAAAAGGAAATACCAAATTGTACTCGCTCGATAAAAAATATCCTTTGCATAACGAGTTGAAGAAATTGATCCATAAGAGCGCCGGGGCCGAGGGCGGGCTGAAACGGCTGGCGGGGGCGCATCCCGGAATTAGTTCGGCGGCTGGGGGATAAGATCATGCGGTACAATATTGGGCTGGTGGACAGGGTTGTGCGGCTGGCGGCGGCGGTCGGGATGGGGTTGCTGATATATGGGAACGTTGTGATGGGCGGGTTCGCGGTGCTGTTCGGCTGTGTGGCGGTTTTTCTCGGCGTGTCGGCGCTTATCGGCTGGTGCGCTTTTTACGCGATTTTTGGGGTGACTACGTGCAAGCGCTACGAGGAAAAGTAAATTAGAAGCGATTACACAGATTTCTAACGGCGGATTACACAGATATAACAACAAATATTTTTAATGGTTGTCATGCTCGAGTGTCTTAATCGGGCATCCAGAAAGATTTTAAAATACACGGCTATATTCCCGATTACTGATTTCGGGAATGACAAGCCTTCAAAGCTGGAACAAAATACTAGAGCAAGTATAAATATGAAAGCAACGGGTTTAAGGCCGTTGCTTTTTTTCTTTTTACAGACAGTATACAACGACAAGGGCAAACTCCGCATCGGCGACGACATGGAGGAAAGTCAGTGTTTGGAATGTTTTTTGATCTGCGGGTTTTAATATAATTGGGCCACGATATATGCTTTTTAATTCCGTAGAATTCCTTATCTTTTTCCCTGTTGTGACCGCATTGTATTTTGTGCTTGCGCATAAATACAGGTGGCTTTTGCTGCTTATTGCCAGCTGTGTTTTTTACATGGCTTTTATACCCGCTTATATTTTTATACTGATCGTAACGATACTGATCGATTACTACGCCGGGATGCGCATAGAGGACACGGCGGGCGCCACGAGGAAACTGTTTCTGGTAATGAGCATCGTGTCCACCTGCCTGGTGCTGTTCGTTTTCAAGTATTTTAATTTCTTCAACAGCAATTTCGCGGCGATGGCCGGTTATTTTGACCTGAGGTACCCGATTGGCCTAGTGAACATAATCCTTCCGATAGGGCTTTCCTTCCACACTTTTCAAAGCCTGAGTTATGTTATCGAGGTTTATAGAGGAAACCAGAAGGCCGAGCGGCACTTCGGCATCTATTCTTTATATGTCATGTTCTATCCCCAGCTTGTGGCCGGGCCCATTGAAAGACCCCAGAACCTTCTGCACCAGCTGAGGGAGGAGCACGGTTTTGATTATGAGCGGGCCAAGCTGGGCCTCAAGATGATGATGTGGGGGCTGTTCAAGAAGATCGTGATAGCCGACAGGCTTTCCGTGGCGGTGAACAACGTTTACAACAACCCTCACGGTTTCACGGGCGTGCCGCTGATAACAGCCACCGTGTTTTTCGCTTTCCAGATATACTGCGATTTTTCGGGGTACTCAGACATAGCCATAGGCGCCGCCAAGATCATGGGCATAGACCTGATGACGAATTTTGTGAGGCCGTATCATTCGAGGTCGGTGGCCGAGTTCTGGAAGAGGTGGCACATATCGCTTTCGACCTGGTTTCGGGACTACCTTTACATCTCCCTTGGCGGCAACAGGCGCGGCGCGCTTCGGCGGTATTTTAACCTGTTCGTCACTTTCCTGGTTAGCGGTCTGTGGCACGGCGCGAACTGGACGTACGTGGTATGGGGGGCGCTGAACGGGTTTTATATGATATTCGCGATGCTCACTTCCGGGCTACGGCGGGGCATCAGTGAGATAACGGGCATAAACGGGCATCCTTATATTTTAAAATTCAGCCAGGTGGCGGTGACGTTCGCGCTGACCTGTTTCGCGTGGATATTTTTCAGGGCGAACAGCCTCTCCGATTCGTTTTATATTATCTCGCACCTGTTCAGCGGCGCGGCGAACCTGCTGAACCCGAAGTACCTGGTCAGCCTCAACGTGAGCCTCGGAATAAATAAGGTGGACATCATACTCGCCTTCGGCTCGCTGGCGGTTCTTGAGGCGGTGCACCTGGCGCAGGGCAGCGAACGGCTCAGGCTGGCCGTCGCGGCGCTGCCCTGGGAGATAAGGTGGGGGATGAACTACTCGGTGGCGTTTTCCATTCTGATGTTCGGGGTTTTTAATTCCAGCGCGTTCATATATTTTCAATTTTAGAGAGGACAATGAGTACTCACGTGAAAAGCAGTTTAATAAAAATCGCGCTAGTCGGGCTGGTTTTGCTGGGGGGTATATGCCTCGCCAACAAAATGGCCCTCAGGTACGTGATGAGAGACAGCAATTTCTACCTGGGGCCGAATGTAAGCACCATTGTTTTGGGCGATTCCCACCCGGCGGCCGCAGTCAATCCCGACCTGCTGAAAAACTCGGTGAACCTGGCGATGCCCTCGGAAAATTATCTGTGCTCCTATTATAAACTGGCAAAATTGTTGAAGAGCAACAAAGACGTAAGGAACGTGGTGATCGGTTTTTCGTACCACAATTTTTCAAGCCACAGCGAAAACCTTATCTTTAATGTTTCAGATTCCGACTCGGACGCGCAGGTGATACTTGGAAGATACTTTCTGCTTTTAGACAGCGAGGGCGTGGACAGGGTGAGCAGGTTTTCAAAAGCTTTCGTGAATAACCTGTTAAAATACAAATTCGGCGTGCCGCTGGAAATTTATAAGGACATAGGGCTCTATTCGCAGCTGTTGAGGCATAATTTAAGCGATTATCCGTTCATCGGCTATTACTATAAGAGCTCCAAATCGAACCTGTCGGTTGCCGTGATGAAACAAAAGGCGGAGATGTATTTTCCTTCGCAGGGCCGCCGCGCGGGAAAATCGGAGTTGATGGAAGAGTACCTCCGCAAAATACTTGACCTGTGCGCCGGCAAAAACATTAACGTGTACCTGCTGAACTCGCCGCTGAACGGCAAGTATGTCGGGTTTATACCGGCTCAGGCCATAACGGAGTTTAATTCGCTGGCCGATGCGCTGTTGCGCAGATACAAAAACGCGGTGTACCTTGATTTCAGCAGGCGTAAATTAAATGAGGACGAATACGGCGACGGCGACCACCTGAACAGCAGGGGGGCGATTGTATTGTCCATGGTGATAAACACAAAAATAAATAGCAGGCCAACTAACCTGTGCGAGTTGAAGCGGGCGCCGGAACGGAGCCTGGTTAACGAGGTTGTGAGGATCCCCGGGAGAAGGTTCAGCGGGGGAGAGTTGAGAGCTAAATTTTAAAATAGTTTTCCAACCGGTTATACACGATCTTACCTGATCAGTTTTTGTTTAAGCATCTTTTTTACAATGGTGTTTACATATGACCTGATAAATTTCTGGTCCGTGCCGCAGATCTCGGTTTCGGACGACGCCGACCAGATCAGCTGGTTGTTGGCGGCGTCGTACACATTGGTTTCCATGACCGCGTATTTGGTTTCCTCGACGTAGCCCCGGGCGTATAAGTTGTTGTAGCAATAAACGCAGTAGTTCTGCCATGTGGCATAGTAGGGCGGCGGGGAGTAAACGGCGGGGATATAGTTGTATACCGATTCCCTGCTGGCTATCCTCGTTATGAGCACCGCGTCGGCGCCCAGCTCCGCCATCTTCGCGGCGATAAGCTCTTTGTCGCTGTCTTTTTCGTCGGGAATAATGTTGTAAGTCGCGACGGCCTCCATGTCCAGCATTTTGAACTGCCTTACAAAACCATATAGTTGCAGGTCTGAACGATAGGTTCGACACTGGGTGACAATCGGCGCGTGGCCTTGAGGGCAAAAGCGCCCCAGACGAAGTAGTTCTAAAGAGTCTTGCAGAGGCACACGGTCCTTCCTGGGTTGAACCGTTAGACCGACTTGCAGGCCCAGTTCCCGGCAGATTCCCATGATCCTCTGATTGTGTGCCCCATTGGGGT
>CAZSIW010000207.1:0-4860 GCA_964606755.1 uncultured Elusimicrobiales bacterium
CAAAGGGTGGTGTCTTACATTCATTTTGCGTCAATTTAACTCAGGAGAGGCTAAACAACCAATGAAACATTTTTTGTTTTCCATTCCTAAAAATATTATCAGGTGCTACACAAACTGCAATTGGGTTTGGCACATCGCGGCTATTGCGTTAACTTTTGTTTTGGTGACAACGAACGCGGATTGGTATTATTTCCTTCACATGCATTCGCTGAACATCAGGTACTTCTTTTTCCCGGCGCTGTTCCTTGGCGGGATTTTGCCTTTGCTGTTGCCGCTCTACCTTCTTATCAGCGGGCTTATCACTAATACAAAAATTAGGACGACCCTGGGTTTCGCGGTGGGCCAGGCGGCATTGATAGGCGGCTTTATCGCCGCTTTGTATAAGGCCTTCACCGGAAGGGTTCAGCCGAATATTCACAACGTTACAACTAATACAAGCCCGAATTTCAACTTTGGTTTTCTTAAACACGGGGTGTTCTGGGGATGGCCGTCTTCCCACACAACGATAGCTTTCGCGATGGCGTTCACTCTTATAAAATTATTTCCCGCGAACAAAGCAGTCAAAATACTGTGCCTGTTATACGCGCTCTACATCGGCGTCGGGGTGGCATTTTCAATTCACTGGTTTTCGGAGTTCGCGGCAGGCGCCATTATCGGCTCGGTGGTAGGCATAGTTGTCGCCAACAGTTATGAAATCGAAATAGAACAGAGCAAGTCCTGACGACTTATCAAATAGGTTCTGGATTCCGAATTAAGGCGGTCCGGAATGACAGCTAGAGGCAGGGATTTATTTGAGTTTGTTGGCGACTTCCACGGCTTTCACCGCGTCTTTGCCGTAGGCGTCGGCGCCGATCTCTTTGGCGAACTTCTCGGTAACCGGCGCGCCGCCGATAATTACCTTTGATTTGATCCCGGAAGCATTTCTGGCCTGAATAACTTTCTCCATCTCTATCATTGTTGTGGTCATCAGCGCGGAGAGGCCGATAATGTCGGCGTTCTCTTGTTTTGCCGCCTCTATAATGGCTTCGGCTTCGATATTTTTGCCGAGGTCTATAACATCCCAGCCGTGGCTTTCGAAAACGGCGGCTACTATGTTCTTGCCGATGTCGTGAACGTCTCCTTTAACTGTGGCGAGCAATATCTTTCCGCCGCCATAAGTGGAGTCTTTCTTTAAGAGCGGTTTTATTAATGCAAAGGCGGCTTGTGCCGCTTCGGCGGATCTTATTACCTGCGGGAGAAATAATTCTTTCGCGTTAAACTTGGTTCCGACCTCATTCAGCGCTTCCAGTATAACCGAGTTGGAGAGCGTAAGCGGCGCGAAACCCTTTTCAAGGGCTTCCTTCACTATCGCGGCAATCTCCTCGCGGTTGCCGTCAAGGACAGAGTTATACAATTTCTTGTCCACTGGCAGTTCCGCTGCGTTGGCAACGGGTTTTTTGGGTTGAACGTTGCCGTGTTTTGCGATATAATTTTTCCCGCCATCATCTTTGCCAAGCAGGAGGTCTTCAGCGGCCTTGTCGTAAAGTTTCCACTCTTCGTGGGGGTTAAGTATGGCGGTGTCCAGGTCAGAATCTTTCGCGAGTTTTAAAAATGTTGAGTTTATCAACTGCCTGTTAGGCATTCCGAAAGATATGTTCGATAACCCCAGGACGGTTTTATTTTTCCAGGCGGATTTAGCTTCTTTTATCGCGTTGAGCGTTTCGACTGTCTGGTCTGAAGCCGCGCTGACAGATAATGTCAAAAAATCGAAAATTATCTCGTTTTGGTTGTAGCCGAGTTTGCCGGCGTGGGCAAGTATCCTTTTTGCTATGGCGAGCCTTTCATCGGATGTTTTGGGCAGGCCCTTGTGGTCCGTGCAGAGGCCTATTATGGCGGCGCCGTAACGTTTCGCCAGAGGAATTATTACGGACAGCTTATCATCGTCTCCGTTGACCGAGTTTATGATGGGCTTGCCCGCGCAGGCCTTAAGCCCGGCCTCGAGAGCGGAGGAGGAGCTGGAATCGAGGCACAGAGGCACCTGAACGGTTTCCTGTATCTCCTCGACTGCCTTTTTCATCAACGCGGGCTCGTCCGCGCCCGGGACACCCATGTTTATATCCAGTATGTTCGCGCCGGATTTGACCTGGCTCTTGGCTTCGTTTCTTATGGTGGAAAAATTGCCCTGGGCGAGTTCAGCCTGGAACTTTTTTCTGTTGGTGGGGTTTATTCTCTCGCCTATCACAAAGAATTTGCCCTTCTCGTTCAAATCAACGGCGGTAGTTCTTGAGGATATGAAGAATTTATTTTTAACGGCTCTTGCCGCCGGCCTTTTGCCTTTTATCGCTTTTGACAGCGCGCTTATGAACTCCGGCGTTGTGCCGCAGCAGCCGCCGAGCATGTTTATACCTGCGTTATAGGCCTTAATACTTGCCGCAACAAACTCTTCCGCCGTGCCGGGGAAAACCGTCTGCCTGTTCACCAGTTTCGGCATGCCTGCGTTCGGCTTGAAGGAGATGGGGATAGAGGTGTTCTCCGTCAAAATCTTCGCGAGGGTAAGAAGGTCCTGAGGCCCCACGGAACAGTTCAGGCCTATGCCGTCGGCTCCCATGCTTTCGAAGAGCGACAGGAACGCGAGTATGCCTGTTCCGGTGACCGTTGAGCCGTCGGATCCGAACGTCATCTGGGTTATGACGGGGCCGTCGAAATTGTCTTTTACCGCCAGAAGCGCGGCCTTTACTTCCCTTATCTCTGCCATGGTTTCGATGATGATGAGATCCGGCTTGGCCGCGCTGAGAGCTCTCACCTGTTCGGAAAACAGATCGTAAGCCTTGTCAAAAGTGATAGGGCCGAGAGGCTCCAGGTACGAGCCGATGGGGCCGAGGTCCGCGGCTACCAGGGCGTTAAAACCTTTCGTGGCGTCACGGGCTATGTGTATGGCGTTCTGGTTAATTTCTATAAGCTTGTCCTGAAGGTTGTAATCCGAAAGCTTGTGCCTGTTGGCGCCGAAGGTGTTCGTTATGATTATATCCGACCCGGCCTTGAGGTAGGAAAGATGAATATCTTTTATCCTGTCGGGGAATTTTAAATTTAGTTCTTCCGGAGAACAGACGTCCGCAAGATAGCCGCGTTTGTGAAGCTCGGTGCCGGTCGCGCCGTCAAGAATTAATATTCTTTCATTTAATAGAGCTTTGAATTGATTTTTTTCCACGTTATAATGCTCCCTATTTATATTTTAGATTCTAGATACTGGATTCTAGATGCTAGATAACACATAAAACAGGTATTGCTTTGTTTAGCCAGTATCCGGTATCTAGCATCTAGTATCTTGTTACTTATAAACTCCCAATATGGCGGACACGGATTTTTCGGGTATCATCTGGAACGCCGGGGTCAAAGAGATGCCGATAGAATCGGCTCCCAGCCATTTTAACAACTCTTGTTGCCCTGAAACGGGCCAGTCGCCGTAGCCGGGGGAAAACCGCCTTGTCGTTTTCAGCCCGTCCCTTGCGGAATCGCCTGTTATCTGCTGGTTCGTGAGCTCAGCCAGATAATCCACGCTTTCGGAACCGACGGCGTCGAGTATCAGCGCCCTGGTGGTTTCCTTGTCCTTGAGATACGCGTCCCGTTTTTCTTCCAAGTGCGTGCCTATAGTCACCGCGAAACCGAAAACCGTGACGCAGTTCGAGAACAGTTTGAAAAGGTCTCTGCTGTTTATGCTCAGCTCGTTCAGTGAAACGGCTGCCGGCGGCATCAGTTTTAAAACGGAAGACGCCGCGACCTGTTTCGGGACGATAAGTTTTTTCGCCAGCTCCATTTCGTCGAGGATCATCTCGCGGATGCCGTCATCGACGCTGGTTATACCGTGGGCGTAACCCAGCCGGGCCAAAACTTTTTTAGAAGGAACTTCGATGTTCTTGAAAGACGGCAAATTTGTGTTCATTAAATTTCTAACTTATCCGTTTGATGTGAGTAGAGATTTATGCGTTTCAGACATATAAATATATCAAAACGTGTGACGGATTACAAGAATGCTCGCAGTTGCGGACGCCGGATATTTTATAGTATAATCTCGTTACCAGTCTTGATATCATCTTGTCTCAGTGCGAGGAGGCTTTATGGCGCAGTTTGTGGCGTTTAACCCGACAGTAGAAGTGAACGGTGAAACAGTTCTTTCGATCGTGAACGGGATGGAGATGTTCAAGAAGGAGGCGTTCGATATCCTTAAGACAAACGGTATCGATAACCCGAAACCCGGCCTCTGGTATCCCCAGCAGGCCTGGCTGAACGCGTTTAAAACCATATCCGAGAAGCTCGGGGCAAACACCCTGTTCCTTATCGGCAAAAAAATACCGGAAAGCGCGCAGTGGCCGCCATTTGTCGACAACATAGAAAAAGCGCTCGGCTCTATAGACATTGCTTATCACATGAACCACAGGATAGGCGTTGAAGCGCTTTTTAACCCCATGACAGGCGTGATGAAAGAAGGCATAGGGCACTACGGGTTCAGCAAAGCCGGCGACACTTCGGTGGTAATGGTCTGCAACAACCCGTACCCGTGCGATTTCGACAGGGGTATCATAGACGCGGCGGCAAAAAAGTTCAAGCCCTCTAACGTTCTTACGGTCAATACAAGGCACGACGATTCGCAGCCATGCAGGAAAAAGGGGCACGATTCCTGCACCTATCTGGTAAACTGGTAATATCAGGCGATCGAGCGATCGTTTCTCTATTCGAACCCGCCGATGCGGGAGCAAAATCTCGTTTCTTAAGAGAGCATGAGGCATGGTGTTTACTATCCCGATATTGACGATCTTATTAGTGGCAGCTGTGCTGGTTGTTATCCTTCTCAAAAAACCAAAGGATAACGCGCAGTCGATGCTG
>CAZSIW010000208.1:0-4825 GCA_964606755.1 uncultured Elusimicrobiales bacterium
TCCCAGATCCGCGGGATCGCCAGCACTTTGTCGTTCAGCCACAGCTGGCTCTTTACCAGCTCGATCACTTCTCCGGAATTTGCAAACCCTTTGGCCGGATTGTATTTCCTTTCATCCTTCTCCATGTTTTCGGTTCTACACCCTCATGGGCATTATCACATAAACGTATTCTTTGTCTTTGACGGGCCTGATGACCGCCGGGTTGAGCGGGCTGGTCAGCTCTATGAACACGTCGCTATCTTCCACGTTCTTGAGAATATCTATAAGAAAGTTCGGGTTGAACGCTATTTCCAGGTTCGGACCCGAATATTCGATGTCTTCTTCGGCCTCGCCGGAGCCGAGCCCCTGGGCTGTCGTTGAGATCCTCAGAACGTTCTTGCCGAACAGGAATTTGACTATCGCCGTCTTGTCCGAGACGAGGAGCGCCATCTGCCTGACAAGAGACAGGGTTTCCTTTGTTTTGAGTTTTATCTGCGCCTCGTATTTTTTCGGTATCACCTGTTCGTAGCTGGGGAAGTTGCCTTCTATGAGGCGCGACATCACAGTTATCCCGTCCAGCCTGAACGATACCTGGTTTTCGGTTACTCCTATCCTGATCTGGTCTGTCTCTTTTCCCTGGGCCAGAAGCCTCTGGATCTCGTTAATTGCCTTGGTTGGGATGATCGCTTTCTTGTGGACCTTTTTGTCCGGTATTTCCCTGCTTATGAACGCCAGGCGCCTCCCGTCGGTTGCCACGGCCTTGATAAGACCTTTCTCTATTTCTATGTTTACGCCGTTCAGTGTATACCTTGTCTCGTCCGTAGACACCGCGAACGCCGTGCTCTTTATCATCATTTTCAGTGTCTGGTTGGAAACTTCAAAAATATCTTCTTCGGGAAACGAGGGAAGCACGGGATAGTCTACTTTGGGAAGGCCCATGATCACAAAATGGGATTTTCCGCTTCTTACGTTGATCTGGCTGCTCTCGTCAGACTTTATCTCTATGTCGCTCCCATCTGCCAGTTCTTTGACAACATCGCTGAACCTCTTGGCGGGAATCGTAGAACTTCCTTCCTTAACGACCTCTCCTTTAATATAACAGACCACTCCTACTTCCAGGTCTGTTGCTGAGAGTTTGATTTTGTCTTCTTCGGTCTCGATCAAAAAATTTGCAAGGATCGGTAATGTGCTTCTTGGTGAAACCACCGCTTGAACGATCTGTGTTCCCTTGACCAGTTCTTCTTTTGCACATATTATCTTCATCTGTATCCTCCTTCTCTTAAAGAAACGTCGTAGTAGTATATAGGAGCATGCCTTTTGTGGATAAAAGATAAAAAATAAAAAACAGTGTTGAAAAAACAAGCACAAAGAACAAAAGATAAAAGCTAGCAACTTGTGAATAAAAGCTAGTTTTTCTTAACAAAACACACAACAAAAAATCTTATCAACACAAAAACACGCAAACTGCTTTTTTTAGTCGTCTTTTCCAGATCTTATTTCCTGGCTTATCTGGTTGATCTTGGCGACAAAATAGGGGTCAGTTCCCATCTTCGCTTTGATCTTGTTGCAGGCGTGCATGACCGTTGTGTGGTCTTTGCCCCCGAACGCCTCTCCTATTTCGGTCGTGGAGAATTCGTCAGTCAGGGTCCTGGCCAGATACATCGCTATCTGCCTCGGGAAAGCTATCGCGTCGGTCCTTCTTTTGGACTTCATATCCTTGACGTCAACGTTAAAATGTTTCGCGACAACCTTCTGTATGCTTTCGATAGTGATCGGCACCGCGTCTTCCGGGGGACGGACGACGTCTTTTAATATTTTCTGCACTGAGTCTACAGTAAGAGGAGTGCCCGTAAAAGCCGAAAAAGCGGTTATCCGCAACAGCGAGCCTTCGAGTTCCCTGATGTTCGATTTGACCTGAGTGGCGAGGTACAAAATGACATCGTCCGGGATATAGAGCTGTTCCGCTTCCGCTTTTTTTCTCAGTATCGCGATGCGGGTCTCGAGGTCCGGCGGCTGAATGTCGGCGATAACGCCCCACTCAAAGCGTGAAATAAGACGCGGCTCCAGTGTCGGCAGTTCTTTTGGCGGACGGTCGGAAGTGATGACAACCTGTTTTCTGGAATCGTAGAGCGTGTTAAAGGTATAAAAAAATTCTTCCTGGGAGCTCTGCCTGCCGACAAGGAATTGTATATCGTCGATAAGCAGGCAGTCCAGGTTCCTGTATTTGTTCCTGAAAGAAGCGGGTTTTTCAAACCGCAGGGAATCAATGAACTCATTAATGAATTTTTCGCTTGTCACATATAAAACCCTGAGCGCCGGATTGTTTTTTGAAATATAATGCCCTATCGCGTGCAGGAGATGGGTCTTCCCCAGCCCCACGCCGCCATATATGAACAGGGGATTGAATTGTTTGCCGGGGTTTTTAGCGACGGCCTCGCAGGAAGCGTGTGCGAACCGGTTCGAGGCGCCGACAACAAACGTGTCAAAGGTGTATTTTGTGTTGAATTGTTCCTTGCTGAACTCTTTTGACGGTTGAGACGTGATCTCGGGCTGTTGGATGTCCTCGACTTTTTTGAGGATCGAGGTCAGATCCTGGGTTTCCTGAAACTCTAAACTCACGGTTTCTTTGATATCTTCAGAGAGCAGTTTTTCGATATTTGATTTTTGGTGTGACTTGAGCCAATCGGAGAAATATTTGTTCGGAACCTGCAGGACAAATTTATTGTTTTCTAAAGAGATGGGTTTTAAAGGCTGTATCCAGAGATTGAACGATTCCGGAGCCATGCTCCCTTTAAGGTTGTCCACAACCTTTTTCCATATGTCTTCCACATTATTCATAACTAATTCCCATACTTATCCACAAGTGTGGATAACTTCTGACGAGTCATATTTGTTGCTTTCTAATATACTATTTTTACCATTTACTATTTAGTAGTTAATCCCTATTGTACTATATATTGAGGTTTTGTGTCAAGGATTGGAACAGCTTAAAGGAAACATTTTCGGCTCGGCAGGAAGGGGTGATCCCTGATCTGATTAAAGCCTCGTTCACGGTTTCTTTTGGTAAATTCAAAGACCCGGAAAGGGCGTTGAGAATCGTTTTTCTCCGCTGGCTGAAGGCCGCTCTGATCACCTTCAATAATGACATATCGAACGCGCCTTGAAACCTGTTGGTTAGTTTGATCACAGTTGACCAGACCTTGGGCGCCGGCGAGAAGCTCTCGGGCCCACAGCTTAACATCGTCTCGCACGCGGCGTAATGCTGGCACACCAGCGAAAGCACTCCATACGACTTTGTGTCCGTGCCGGCGCATATCCGGTCGGCCACCTCTTTCTGTAACATAAAAACAGCGGTTTCCCAGTTCGTCGCCGGCAGGATTTTCTCAATAATCGGAGTTGCGACATAGTAAGGGAGGTTTGCCGCGAGCTTAACTGGCCCTTTCAGGCCGGCAAAATCAAATTTAAGGAAATCCATGTTAAAGAGCTCCAGCTTGCCAGTTCCTGCAAACTTGGAACGGATGTTCTCAGCGAGCCGCCAGTCTACCTCGACGGCATAAAAATGTTTGACCCTTGGCAGTATGCGCTGAGACAACACACCGTTGCCCGGCCCGATCTCAAGCACCGAGTCACCTTCGTGCAGGCACAGGGCGTCGATTATTTGGTCGGCGACGGTGTTATCGATCAAAAAGTTCTGTCCATATTTAGTTCCCATTATTGTTTTCCCATGCGGCCGGTCATTTACCGATACAGAACTTAGAAAAAATATTATCCAGGATATCTTCCGTGACGGTCTCGCCGGTTATTTCTCCGAGAGCGTTCAGGGCTTCTCTTAAATTAAAAGACACAAGTTCGTCGCTGTTGCTGTTCCTGAGGCACAGCAACGCTTTTTCGATAGCCGCCCTGGTTCTCTCTAGCGACGCTTTCTGCCTGGAGTTGGCGAGCAGGCTGTTTTCCAGTTGGGGCCCGCTGTTCGTGAACCATGAACAAATAAACTCTTCCACTTCCTTGATGCCGGTCTTTTTCAGCGCGGAAAGGCGTATGAATTTTTGCGCCCTTGGCACGATCCTGAGCGCGGCCTGTTCGGTCAGCACTGCGGGAAGATCGATCTTGTTCAACACCGCGGCTATCGTGCCGGCAAAGGCATTTTCCACAGCCTTGTAAGCGAAAACATCGTCGTCATTCGCCTCGGCACTCGCGTCCACGACGAAAAACACGATGTCTGAACCCTGCAATTTCTCAAACGCTTTCCTCTGCCCGATGCTTTCAACCGGGCCAGAAGAAGCCTCTCTTAAACCGGCGGTATCGGACAGGATAACCGGCACCCCCCTGACATCTATCGTTTCTTCGATTATGTCCCTGGTGGTTCCGGGGTGTTCGGTAACGATAGCGCGGTCCTGTTCGAGAAGAGCGTTAAATAAAGACGATTTACCCGTGTTAGGCCTGCCGGCGATGGCTATTTTAATGCCGTCCTTCAGCATAGGATACCGCGCCGAGCGTTCTATAAGCACTGACATTTCGTTCAAAAGATTTTCAACCCTGGCGGCTGTATCGGCCGGCAGGACGAGCTCTTCTTCGGGATGGTCAAGGAACGCCTCAACGATCGACACAGCGTCGAGCAAGTCGAGTTTCCAGGCGGCGACTTTCCCAGTAAGGGCGCCGGTAAGCCTTTGCGCGGCAGAGATCAGCGAAAATTCTGTTTTACTGTTGATCATCTCACAGACCGCTTCCGCGCGTGACAGGTCCATCTTGCCGTTAACGAAGGCCCTGAAAGTGAACTCCCCGGGTCCGGCCTGCCTGGCGCCGTTGCTGATGCACGTCAGCGTCAACGACTCAAAACCCGGTTCCG
>CAZSIW010000209.1:0-4343 GCA_964606755.1 uncultured Elusimicrobiales bacterium
AATAACAATCGCATAAGGAAAGTGAGTACTTCAGGTGCCATTTCAACAATCGCCGGGAACGGGACAGCGATTTATTCGGGGGAAGGTGGCCTCGCATCAATGGCCGGAATAAATAACCCTTATGGAGTAGCGGTAGATTCGGCCGGGAACGTTTATATAGCTGACACCAATAACAATCGTATCCGGAAAGTGAATAATACTTCAGGTATCATTTCAACGATAGCCGGGAACGGAACAGCAGGTTATTCGGGCGATGGGACGCCTCCAACGTCTTACGAACTTTATAATCCGTGCGGGGTGGCGGTTGATTCTTCCGGGAACGTCTATATAGCTGACAGATATAACAGCCGAATACGCAAAGTATCCGCTTCAAATAATACTTTAACAACGATAGCCGGAAACGGAACGGCGAGTTATCTGGGCGATGGAGCTCTCGCGGCGTCTGCTGAACTGTATTACCCCTCGGGCATATCGGTTGATTCGTCGGGGAATGTATATATCGGTGATTATTATAACTATCGTATAAGAAAACTCTCTGCTGCCACAAATACAGTCCCCACCTTGTCCTGGACCGGGGAGGCGAACTATACGAGCGACGGTCTGAATCCCTCCACAGGCGATACGACAACAACATTTACTTTCAGGGTAATGTATACCGATTCTAACAACGACGCCCCAAAAGCCGGGTATCCGAAACTTCATATTTACAACACATTCGGTGAGATATCCGGAAGCCCTTTCGCTATGACCGCGGTCACAACCGGTACATACACGTCGGGTGTCATTTACTCTTCTACAATGACGCTTTCAGCGGGGACATACTCATCTTTATATGAAGCGTATGACGTTTATTCCAATATAGCGACCGGCCTCCCGACCTCTGCTCTGTCCGGCCCTTCTGTAACCGCCGCGGGCGCTGTGGCCGGCACGGTCAATTTTAACTGGGATTACTCCAGCACCGCCATACCGTCAAGCCGCGACCTTCTGTGCGCCGGTGTCATTAATGATATTGTTTATCTTGCGAGCGGCTGGAACGGGCAGAGCATAGTTCCGATTCTCGAGTCTGCCAGCCCGCTGTCGAATTCAACGTCCTCCGGCCTGCCTTCCATGAATACGCCAAGGATGAGGGCCACGTCTGCCGTTGTTAACAACAGTCTCTACGTTATTGGCGGTATGAACAACAACACTGTGATAGGCAGTGTCGAAGTATATTCTCCCGGGAATTCATGGGTTACAAAAACCTCGATAATGCCCTCGCCGTCCTGGTCTTCAGCTGCCGTCGCGTATAACAGCAAGATTTATGTGATCGGCGGGTTGAACAGCTCTCAGACCATGAACAACCTGCAGGTCTACGATCCGACTAACGATCAGTGGACCAGCGCTGCCGGGATGCCCACGAGCCGCAGTTCTCTCGCCGCGGCTGTGGTAAACAATAAGATATACGCTATCGGCGGCAGGAACATCTCGGGTGTCGCGATCAATACCGTTGAGATGTATGACCCCACAATAGGCACATGGACAACAAAATCATCCATGCCGACAGCCCGCTCGAGCGCGGGTGTCGTTGTTATCGGTGGCAAGATATACGTCATCGGCGGTGATAACGGGACCGCGTGTGTTACGAATGTTGAAGAATATAACCCCGCGACCGATACCTGGACCGCAAAAACAAGCCTCACTACAGCCTGGGCTTACGGTTCGGCGGTGACTGTGGGAGGATCCGTTTATCTTATGTGCGGTATATCGTCATACAACACATCCGCGAATACCATCGTTCTGACTACAAGTGCGTTCAAGGGCTCGATGACCGCGCCGGTGCTTTCCTGGGTAAACCTTCCCGGTTATTATACCAAAGGCGTTTCGCCCGACACGGGTCAAAGCGGATCGACCGAATTTGCTTTTGAAGTGAGTTATGCTAATGCAACTGCTTACCAGCCAGCCACCGGGTATCCTAAATTACACATCATTCAAAACGGCCTGGATATCATCAGTAGCCCTTTTATAATGAATTTACAGAACGGTAACGTTTCTTCGGGCCAGACCTACTCGTATACGACCACGCTGCCTGACGGGAGTTATTCGTACTATTTCGAAGCTATGGACTCGCAGAATAATCTGGCGGTGGGCGATCCTCTCACCATAAACTCGGGCCCGGTCGCTTCGTCGGTACTGCCTGCCTCGGTCAGCAGTGAACTGATAAACAATGTCCATGCCTATCCGATCCCCGCGCTTATCGGCAAGGGTGAAAAGATCAGTTTTACGGCCTTGCCGCCGAACGCGACGGTCACGATAATGGCGCCGGACGGACATATACTCAAGAAGCTTCATCCCGGAACGGGCGGCATCATTGCGCCATGGGATGGCCGCACGGATGACGGGAATTTTCTCGCCTCGGGTGTTTATATAGTGCACGCCCGCGACAGCTTCGGCAATAAGAAAATATTTTCAATAGCTATTGTTAGATAATAAAACGGATATAACAATAATCTTTGGCATGGCGAGGAACGAACCAATGAAAAAACTACTGATGTTCTCAATGCTTGTCCTTGGCGCGGCTGCGACTGCGTTCGGTGATCTGCCCACTGCGCAATTCCTGCTCGTAGGGCAGGGCGCGCGTTCGGCGGCTATGGGAGACGCCGTAGTTTCAAACTGCTTTGATTATTCATCAATGTATTGGAACCCGGCGGCATCGGTTTTCATGGCAAATCCTTCTTTCGGTCTGGGGGGAGCGCAGCTGCCTGCCGGAATAAGCTCGGGATATTTGTCGTTTGCCGGGCCCGTAAACCCAAATAAAACAGTGGGCTTTGGCATGAATCTCATATACGAGGGCGCGAACGTTCCGTCATATGACATTGCGGGAAATAAACTGGCGGACCTCAATACTTTTGATTTTGCCTATCAGTTCGCCCTAGCTTTTAAACTGGGCGAGCATTTCTCTTTTGCTCCGGAGATCGGGTTTGTGGCCATGGACCTCGACAACTACTTTTCGGATCCCGCCTTTAACCTGGGGTTGAGCACTCTATATAAAAATGACAGGTTCTCGGCAGGCCTCGTTTTCGCGAACATGGGCGGGCGGCTCCAGTTTACGGATGAGAAGGGAAACACTATAGGCGACCCTCAGTCACAGCCGCAGCTCATGCGTTACGGCGCCTCATACAGCCTGTTAAAAAACAGGAATCTTCTTATATCGTATTCTCATCAAGATGTTAACGATGACAGCGCGGCATCGTGGAGTTCTTTCGGCGCCGAACTATACTTAAGCCGAGTGATCGCTCTGCGGGCGGGAACCCGGTCCGGAAGCGACGGCTCGACGGTACAATCATTTGGGTTTGGGCTGAATTTTCCAAGAATAGTGCTTGAGTTTGCCCAGACAATGTCGCCCAGTGCGCTGGACGGTATGAATACTTCTACGTTCGACCTGCAGTTCAAATTCAACTCGCCTTCAGCTCGCGCATATACCGCGGAAAGCACGCCACCGAAAGAAGAGGAAGGACGAATATTCAAACGTGCCGCTGCGCAACCTCTGGATCAGCAACAACCGCTAGTAGCTGCAGCGCCTGTTACGCCTGTCGCGCCCGTGCCTGTTGCAGCACCAGCCGTTCCAGCGCCTGTTGAAACGGCAATACAACCTGTTCCTGAAGCAGACAGGCTTACGGTTGCTGTGCAGGAACTTACAGGCAAAGGTGTTTCGGCTATGGATGCTTCAGTTGTATCAGATTTCCTAAGAGACGCCCTAACGAATACAAAAACTTATAATCTGGTCGAAAGGAGCAGCATGGAACAGCTTCTTTCAGAGCAGAAGTTTCAGATGAGCGGTTGCACATCTGACGAATGCGCCGTGAAGATGGGAAAGATTCTTAACGTGCAGAGGATGATATTGGGAAGTTTCTCCAAGCTGGGGGATGTATATTACATAAGTGTGCGTATGGTGGATGTCGAAAAGGGAACAATAATGTCGGCTGAAACTGTAAATGCCGCGAACATGAACGATATTCAGTCGAAATGTGTCGAGTTATCGAATCGCCTTTCTATAAATCCTGGCAGGAAGAGCGACACTTTGCCGGCTTCACAGAATCCCCAGCCGACAAACACGCAGTCTGCCCCTGCCCAGAGTAAATAGGGAGATTTGACCCTTAATCTGTGGCGCAATTATGTCAGAGAGCTGTTGAGAACGTGACAAAATGCTATAATTTTAAATATGTTTTGTGAATTTGAAAATATTGAAGAAGAACAAGTGGAGGATTAAATGTTAAAGATGTTGAAGGTTGCTATTTGTGTGGTGTTCGCCTGTGCGTTTGCGTTCGCGGATGAGACCAGCGATAAAAAAGATAGCCCTGCTAAGG
>CAZSIW010000209.1:4353-4823 GCA_964606755.1 uncultured Elusimicrobiales bacterium
AGCGATACCAACAATCAGCCGGCCCCTAATGTTTTAAATGAAACCACGGGAAAGGCTGCGGCTGAACCCGTGGTCACCCAGCAGAGCATTCCGGAACAAAAACCGGGTAAGGAAGCTGTTGAACCATCGGAACAGCAGGCTGAAGAAGCGGCGCCGATAGTTGAAGAAAAGAAAATCTTGACAGTTGGTTCCGTAAAAGAAAAACATTCAAGAGCGGGGTCCAGAGCCGGAACGTTCGTTGCGCCTTTATACTGGCAGCCGGACGGCTTCATTTCGGGTGTAAAAGAAGAAAAAATGATGATCTCTGAGGGCGATTTTGTATATATTAACATCGATTCCTCAAAGATCGGACCCGGCACGGATGCGGTAATTTACAGGAAGGTCGATAAGGTAATAGATCCCGACACAAAAAAAGTTACGGGCTATGAGATGAGAAGGATCGGGAAAGTTCGTTTTTCAAAAGAGATAGG
>CAZSIW010000210.1:0-4820 GCA_964606755.1 uncultured Elusimicrobiales bacterium
TACACTTGCTCCGCTTCTTGATATCTCTTATCAGCCCAGCATAACAATCCAAGACCTTCGTACGCACTGGCATTACCAGGATCCATCTCTATCGCTTTTTTAAACATCTTCTCTGCTTCCTTAGTTCTCTTTTCCTCCAAATACAACCAACCCAACCCTTCATATCCATCAACCTCTCCCCGGTTTAAATCTATCGCCTTTTTATACATTCGTTCTGCTTCAGAATATATTTTTTTATATCTGTATGAATTACCTTTTTTTATATATTCATTTTTGGAATCTATTTTTGCCAACTCTTCAACATCTAAATTACTTTGCCGTGATCCGGTCCATTTATATAACATATGCGACTTTAAAAGTCGCAACAGTTTATATGACCTCAATTGCGTATACCATGGGCCTGGTGCAGCATCAAACACAGCCAAGTCTTCCCAGCAATCATTTATACCCATCATCGTAACAACCATGTCCGGATTATATTTGTCTAGATAATCATTCAGATTCAACAATATAAAATCAGTGGTCGCGCCTCTCCTTCCTTTATCTATGACCTGAAACTTCATGCCTGGATTTCGGGCGTTTAACACTTCTTCCAATTGCCAGGGATATTGTCCGTCCGTAGTAGATTCGCCAAGACATAATATCTTGTATACACTATCAGCATCTGCATGAGCCCTGTTCCCATACCATTTCTCTGCAACATGTACCGCTACCAAAAGCTGGAGCACTAGCTCAAGCACAATAATGCTAAATATTATACCCACAAATAACAGAAATAATTTCTGAGCAGCACCTTTCATTTAGTTTTTTAATCAACACAAACAAACTTTCCGTCTTGCACTCTGTATATGCTCACGGAATTGTTTAGCGTGTCTCCATTTTTATCAAAACTGGTTTCGCCCAGTATCCCTTTATATTTTACATTAGCCAGATAATCAGCCATCTTTGATCGGTCTCTACCGGTTTTTTGTATCGCCTCTACAATTATCATCGCGCACTCGTAGGTGTAGGGATCGTAAGGCTGCATATCCTGCTCCGGATATTTTGCCCTGTAGTTGTCCATGAAAAGTTTTGACTTCGAAAGCTTCTCTGGAGGCACACCTATCATCGTTATGTAGTCGCCCTCGCTTGCCTTGCCGCCGATCTTGGAGTATTCGGGTGAGCTGGTTCCATCGTCCGAAAAGACCGGCACGTCAAGACCCAGTTCTTTTGACTGCTTCGTTATCATCCCGCACTCCGTGTACATCCCGCCAAAATATATTAATTGAGGTTTTTTCATTTTTATCGCAGTTAGCAGCGCCTTAAAATCCTTGTCTCCAAGGTCTATACCATCAAAACTCACGACCGTTCCGCCTTTTGCTTCCACGCGTTTTCTGAAACTTTCCGCTATACCCAGTCCGTAGGCCGTCTTATCGTGAATTACCGCAAAGGTTTTATATTTTAAAGAATCCAACACATAGTCCGCGGCGAAACATCCCTGCACGTCATCGGTCGTACAGACCCTGAAAACGTTCTTTAAGCCCTGGAGCGTCACTTTAGGGTTCGTTGATGCGGGGCTTACCATGACAAGGTTGCGCCTTGCGTATATGCGGCTGGCCGGTATCGAGCACCCGCTGTTCAGGTGACCGATGACACCATAAATCTTCGGATCTGTGATTATGCGGTTTGCGGCATTTACCGCTTCCTTGGGGTCGGCCCTGTCGTCAAAAGCCGCCAGCTCGAATGTTATCCCGGGGAAACGGCCCGAAACGTTAGTCTCATCTATGGCCATCTGCGAGGCACGTTTCATTCCCTGGCCCATAGCGGCGACATCTCCTGTCAAGGGACAGACAAGAGCAACCCTTATGATATTTCTGTCCCGCTTCGCGCAGCAGCTGAAGCTAAGGCATATTGTAAGAAAAAATAAATATATTCTCTTCATTTTTACAACTAATCCCTCTTTGTCTATGTCAAATATCATCTGACAAATTATATATTATACAAGCGCTTATGGTTGTCGAGTTTAATTGAAGATACAATTCACTAGTTAACAATTAATGGCTCATCGCCTTAACAAAAACACATATGCTCCCAAAACTACGGAGAAACCTGTAATTTTTATTTTTCAAAAGTACAGAAAGATTTGTATCTGGAAAATCGGAGGAAGGGAAAGAGACGATGGCGTCGGGATCGAAAGGCGGGAAAGAAGCAGCCTTTACACTCGAAATATTGTCTACATAGACATGCTCAATACGTTTTACAGGAGATCCGTAATCGCGCAAAAGCACCCAAATAAGATATTCACTACCACCCTCTGATGTTGACAATCCAATAGAATGATATTTTTGTTCAGACAGAAATCGCACAGCATGCGTATAATCCGAATAAAATTTATAACGCTCCCAGGAACGCAAATAAAGTTCATTTCGCGTCATAGTAAAAATGTTCCCTTTCGAGAGAATAGGCTTGTACGGATAAATCAAAACAAAGGGCAATGAGCATATCACAAGTAACAAAGCTGCAGCAAATGCAAAATTCTTTCTTGCCGCAGAAGACAACGCTATGGCTGTCACTGGCGCAAGGAGTACGAAGATTGGCAGGTGATACCGTGTGCTAAATGGCGTCCACTTCACAACAAGACAAAACAGAACAAAGATAAATAACGTCTGCATAAGATAAGGAATACAAATCTTTGCCCAACTTAACTTTCTTTTTAGAACAAACAGCATTAACGCAAAAGCAATAAACATAAGATACAGATTATTCGGCACGGTGCTATCATTAATTTCTAACTTTGGTATATGGAAGTGATACCAATAGTTTAGCTCAGGCGTCTCCTGTACGTGATTAATAATAAACGTTGTCCTGGGATCCTCCACATCTATTCCAATCATGTGGTGAAGGACCAGAATAGAACGTTCCAGTTTATGGTTGAAATCTTCGAAAGGAGTGTGCATTTGAAGGCTCAAGTTCCGAATAACGTTTGAAACAAACGCAGGAAGTGTCACAATTTCATTAACAATTGTATTTTCGAAATCTCTGGCCTGGTCTAGAGGAGATCCATACAAATCAAAGTTACGCAGGTAATGTCCCAGATTTAAAAATATAACGCAGGCGGCCATAATTGCAACGTGTCGAAGAGTCCGCTGTTTCCGCATTTTGATTTCCATGAAAAGGAAGTAAAAAAAGAATGGAAATGCGCAAATATATGCTAATGCCTTAGTACTTATTGCTAGTCCAAGACTGAGCCCCGTAATAATACAATCGCGCCATGAAGCATGTTCTTCGATGAGCTGCAGGAAATAGACAAAACAAACTATCCAGAATGCGCAGTTCAAGTCCGTCAACGTGTCAGAACCTTCGAGAATAGCAAGAGGGAGCGTTGCAACAATAACTGCGGAAAATATCTGTGCCGAACGGTCAGCGCCAAGCCTACGCGCAATAAGCGTTGTCCCTAGAATACTGCCAATCCATGAGATCCACTGAACAAGGTTTGCGAACCTGTCGTTCCCGTTTAATATTTGAAGATGAAGTATCACAAATTCAGACCAGGGGTTCATGTGCAACTGCCTTAAGATATGAGTCGGATAAAAAGCTATCGTTCGGTTCTGTATCCAGTGCATTACACGTGGCATGTGATATGAAATTGAATCCCAGTTGGATCCTGGCGCTATCAAAGCTACAAAACCAACCGTTGCGACAATAAAGATTACACTGCACAAAAGAATGACGTCATTGCCAGACAATCCAGAAATGCGCGGCAAGACAAGTGTACCTTTCGTTTTTATGAAAACCATAATAGATACTGTTAAAGCAGCTACCCAAAGCGCGAATATCCATGGGAACGTGATTAGAGAGAAAAGGCTTAAACATTCGGTGCTGAGTGTAATGAATGTCCCCCAAAATACGCAGGCAATCAAAAATGTTTCACGCCACCCGCGAGCAGAGCCCTTCGCAAGAGCCATAGTAAGAATACATAAACAGAGTAACGGCATGAGTCCAAGCATTGAAACTTCTCCCGCCAAAACGATGATTAACTTAATTTGAAAGAGTGTTTTTAAAGCGTCCTTAAATATGTCAATTTACTCAACATAAGTAAACCTTCCATCACTAACCCTGTATATGCTAACGGACTTGTTTAGCGTGTCACATTCTTGAAACTTGTTTCGCCGAGTAAAGTGTTTCCCTTTTAATCTTTACGGCCGCTGAAACTAAACAAACTAATAATATCAACGAAACGTTTTAGCATTTAGTTCCGCTACTCTTTTCTTACCCATAAATCCTTTTCAAATGCCGATGGCATGTAATAGTCAGCGATTCGCGGGTCATTGAGCGGGACCTGCAGCGTTGAAATAAATCTTGGCTTATATTTGCTTATCAGTGCGCAAATGTCGTAGTTATAGTTGTAATATTTCTGATACGTGATCAGCGCGCCATGATCACGTTCTATGGTAAACCATATGTAGTCGATATCTTTCCTATAGAGATTGAACGCCGTCAATTGTGTATAGGAATCATAAACGTAATCGGTGCCGGCTGTTCCGGAAAGCACGTAGGCGATACGCTTCAATTGGAATTGCCGGAATGTATAGTTCCAATTCCTAATATTTGCCTGACCGGCACGAACTATGGATACAAAAGGATAAAGAGAAAAGACACTCAACAAGATCAGCTCCAGATATATCTTTTTCTTAAAAACAGCGGTAATCCCTTCTGCGGCGATGATAGCGATCAGCGGAGAGATCAACATATAGTCTTGCTCATAGTGTGGAAAATCATGCATAAAATGAGATAAAAACAAACCCGCCGAAAGCAAGAACAATATCGTCTTTTGATATGTT
>CAZSIW010000211.1:0-4817 GCA_964606755.1 uncultured Elusimicrobiales bacterium
CTCCATGAAAGACAAGATAAGATCCGTCGAGATAGCGGGCGCCGGATTTTTGAATATAACTCTTGCCGATGAATTCATTAAAGAAAAACTTGAAAAGATATACAGGGAAGATTTTGTCTCCGAAAATGAGCCTAACTCCGAAAAGATACTGTTGGAATTTGTTTCCGCCAATCCTACCGGTCCTTTGCATATAGGCCACGGGAGAGGCGCGGCCATCGGCGATTCTCTAGGCAGGATATTCAGGTTCGCAGGTTACAATATCGAGAAAGAATATTACATGAACGATGTCGGCAACCAGATGGAAATGTTGGGGCTTTCGGTGAAGACGCGCTATCTTGAGTTGAAAGGCGAAAAGATTGAGTTCCCGGAAAACGGCTACAAGGGCGATTACATAAAAGACATCTCAAAAAAAGTCATAGACCTGCCGGCCGATAAGATCAACTTTAAAAAACTCGCTCTAAAAGAGATTTCCTCGACAATAGAAAGCGGCCTGAAAAAATTCGACGTTACGTTCGACAACTGGTTCTCCGAGGGCACGCTGGCGGTGTCGAAAGACGGCGGCAAGACAAAAGTTGACGAGGCCTGCGAGTTCCTTAAACAAAAAGGTTTCGCCTACGAAAAGGAAGGGGCGCTGTGGTTCGAGACCACAAAATTCGGTGATGAAAAAGACAGGGTGCTAAAGAGGTCCGACGGCCGTTACACATACCTCGCCTCCGACGTCGCTTACCATAAAAACAAGATCGAAAGAGGTTATACAAAACTTATAGACATCTGGGGTGCCGACCACCATGGCTACGTCGCCAGGATGAAAGCCGCGGTCGAAACGCTGGGCATGAACAAAGACAACCTTGTTGTTATCCTTTACCAGCTGGTCTCACTTGTAAGGGACGGAAAACCCGTGGCTATGTCCACAAGAAGCGGCGAGTTCGTCACGCTGGAAGAGGTGTTAAACGAGGTAGGAAAAGACGCCTGCAGGTTCTTCTTCCTTTTGCGCGCTCCCGACTCCCATCTGGAGTTCGATCTTGAGCTCGCCAAGAAACAATCTAAGGAAAACCCGGTTTTCTACGTGCAGTACGTGCACGCAAGGTGCTGCTCGCTTTTCAAGGAAGCGGCGCTGAAACAGAACATCAAAAAAGAAGAGCTTACGTATGATTTTGAATGTCTCACTGCTCCCGAGGAAAGAGAACTTATAAAAAAGCTTCTTCTTTTCACGGATATAACGGACCTCTGCGTGAAGACCCTAACCCCCCACCATCTTACCACCTATTTAATGGAAACAGCGGACGCTTTCCACCATTTTTATGAGGCCTGCCGGGTAGTCACCGTTGACCAGAAACTTACAATGACCAGGCTCGCCCTTGTAAAATCCGTTGCCAACGTGATCAAAAACGGGCTAAATTTACTAGGCGTTTCTGCTCCTGAGCGGATGTAGCTGCAGCACTAACTCCGAAATACTAAACCTTAACCCTAAATTCAAAAAATGCTTTGCCATTCCCGGACTTGCAAACTGTGTCATAATTCAGTTTTGCTGTCATTCCTGCGAAAGCAGGAATCCAGCCTGTTACGGGAACATGACTTTACGAATTCCCGTTTTCACGCACTGTTGTCTCGTTGTTGTTGTCATACCTGCGAAAGCAGGTATCCAGTTTTTTGACATCACCGGATAATATTTATGGCTCCCCCGCTTTCGCGGAGGATGACAGAAAATATAACAAAAAAAAGCAGCAAACCGGACTTTCATCCATGTTTGCTGCTTTTTTATAATATGAGTCCGAGGTTCAGGCCGTTACGCCGAAGCGCAACTCCCTCGCTGACCTTTGCAGAAAGAATTTTATTTCTTTTTGCCTTTTTTCGCGCCGCGACGGACCATTTTCGCTCTGGACACGTCACCTGCTTTATCGATGAAATAGAGGAAACCTTTCTCTTTCTTTACGCCGACTTTTGCAACCTTGGAAGGTTTTCCGCCTTTTTTGCCGCCTCTGGCCATCTTAACTTTGGAGACGTCACCCTGCTTATCAATGAAATACAGGAAACCATCTTCCCTCTTTACGCCTACTTTCGATACTTTTTCTGCCATGTGTGTTCACCTCCTTTCAACTTTACGTTGAAGCTATTTGATATCCTTATCAAAAAGCGATAAAGACTGATCTTCCTTCTTCGTTATTATCTTTTCCTTGAGCCACGAATCGATAACATCTTTTGAAAAGCGGTACTGACGGCCTATTCTTGAAGCAGGAATTTTATGTTGTCTTATCAGGCTGTAAATTTTTGATTTGCCAATACCAAGATATTCAGAAAGTTCCTTTATGTCCATCACCTGTTTAATTTCTTTCTTATTATCCTGCATTTCCATATTTTATCACCTTGCGCTGTTTCTTTCTATTAACTGCCAAAATTATACATCAATTGCCAGATATTGTCAATAGTCATAAAAAAATTTTTGTTTTCCATCAAATACCATGTTTTTGTATTGCTTATGTATAAGTATAGTATTTTTGTATAAAAAATTTTGGCGCGGAAAATAATTTCTTTCTAAGGCTCAATAAACGAGACAGGATTTTGTAAGCTGGTTAACTTCTATTCCTTTTTTAGTAAGTTCTCTTACCATGTGCTGAAACACTTTATGGGTTATGCAGACGTCCGCAAGCGCGCGGTGCGCCTGAGTGGCATCTATCTCAAGAAAGGCAGCTATCTTTCCGAGGCTGTTCGACGGAAAAGTGAAATGGTCCCTGGCTATCTTAAGCGTGTCCAGCACGGGCCGGTCTGGCAGCGAGAGGTTACAGCTCTTAAGTTCGGATTGGACAAATCCGAGATCGAACTTGGCGTTGTGGCAAACGATCGTGGTATCTTCTATCAGCTTCAACAACTTCTTTGCTACTTCGCGGAATTTGGGAGCCGAGGCGACCATCTCATTTGAAATATGGGTGATCCCCGCCGCTTCATAAGAGATCTCGCGGCACGGATTGACCAGAGTCTGCCACTCTGATGTTGTTCCGTCAGGATAGTATTTTAATATTGCTATTTCGCAGATCCTGTCATTTAATTCCACCGAAAGGCCGGTGGTCTCGACATCGAGGAAGGCGAAGATATGGTCCTTTTTACAGACATCAACTAAACGGTTCACTGAATTCGACATGATATAGTTATATTATCTAATTATACAAGAACATTCAACACGATAATAACGAAATTGGTTCGTTACACTCACGAAACCAGAAATTTGCTCACTTCGGTACAATGTCCCTTCGTTCGCGTAATTAAACGTCTGAAACTTGTCCCAACTTAAGTTGGGACAAAATTGGAAACTAGAAATTTATTGTCTTCACTGGTCGTCTTGTAGTTAATTTCGCGAGCATGGCGAGCAAGTATCTCCAGTTTCGTGAGCGAAGCGAACAAGTTTCATTCTTGCGTTATTCATTTCGCGAGCGTATGCGAGCAAGTTTCCGGTTTACATATTGGCGTTTTTGGGCCGGATTTTGTATCATATCTGTTCCATGAGAACTTATCTTGATTGTTTGCCGTGCTTTCTTATCCAGGCTCTCGAATCCGCGAGGATAGCGGGCGCCGATGAAAAAACCCAGAGAAAGATAATGCTCGAAATCGCCGGGAAGCTCAAAGATATAGATACAAACCGCTGCCCTACAGAGTTCGGAAGGCATATCTATGCCACTACAATAAAGCGCACGGGCAACCCCGACCCGTACCTGGCCGCGAAGAAAAACAGCAACCGCCTCGCGCTCAAACTTTACCCGGCCGTAAAGAAAAGGCTCGCCGGCTCGCACAACAGGCTTTTAACAGCCATCAAGCTGGCGATAGCAGGCAACATTATAGATTACGGCATAAAAGGCAAGATCGATGTAAACAAAACCCTATCAAACATACTGAACGAAGAATCCAATATAATAAAAACAGAGAACAACCTTTTCTTCAACTACACCGGGTTTAAAGCGGAGCTCGAAAAAGCGAATAAGATCCTCTACCTCGGCGACAACGCAGGCGAGATAGTGTTCGACCGCTTGTTCGTGGAAGAAATAAAACACATGTATCCCGAAAAAGAGATAACTTTCGCGGTAAGAGAAACTCCTATTATTAATGACGCGCTTATTGCGGACGCCAGATCGTGCGGCCTGAGCAAATCGTGCAAAGTGATATCCAGCGGCGTGGACTCCCCCGGCAACATCCTAAGGCTCTGCAACCCGCAGTTCATGAAAGAATTCAACTCCGCTGACCTTATCATAAGTAAAGGCCAGGGCAATTTTGAGGCCCTCTCGCGCGAGAAAGGGCCGATTTTTTTCCTTTTCATGGCGAAATGCACGACTGTCGCGAAACACCTCAACTGCGACCTGATGGATATACTCCTTTTAAAAAACAAGGAATACTCAAGATGAGCTACAAATATCTTTTCGGCCCCGTTATATCACGAAGGCTCGGCAGGTCGCTGGGTGTTGACCTTCTCCCGTTCAAAACCTGTTCGCTTGACTGCGTTTATTGCGAGTGCGGGAAGACCACCGACCTCACATGTAAAAGGAAAGAATACGTTCCGACAAAAGCCGTCATAGCGGAACTAGACGATCTGCTTTCAAAAAAACCGCAGCTCGACTACATAACCTTCTCCGGCTCCGGCGAGCCGACACTGCATTCCGGCATCGGCAAGATAATCGGTTTCATAAAAGAAAAATATCCAAAATACAAGGTGGCGGTGCTTACTAACTCGACAATGTTCGGTTCAAAACAGGCGCGTAAAGATGTCCTTCAAGCGGATCTGCTGGTGCCCTCTTTTGAGGCGGCCTCGATCGAGACCTTCAAACGAGTGAACC
>CAZSIW010000212.1:0-4805 GCA_964606755.1 uncultured Elusimicrobiales bacterium
TTTTGTCCTTATATCCAATTCCATTTTAATTCTCTCGTACTCGTGGCTCTGCACTTTTTCAAGCTCTTTCTTATAGCGCTCCGTATTCTCGTGTTCATATTTCAAAGCTTCCTTGTTTTTTTCAAGCTCAACCAGTAGATTATTCCTTGCCGCCTCCGCGCTGTTATGAGCAATTTCCTTTCTCTTCAATTTTCCATTAAACACAAACAATGAATACAGAGAACCAAAGAACCATAGTAAAAGCGCGGCAAAACCCACGTTTAAAGGAACGAACAGGCTTTTCCGTTCCGTCACAGGTTTGGGCAACCTCACTTCGGACGGCAAGCTTTCGTGCTCTCTTACGACCGGAGCCTTAACGGGCTCGATCTTTTTTTGTTCCCGAGGTTGTTGAGCCGCTTCGCTTTTCTGTTCAACGACGGGTTTTTCTTTTCTGACTTTTTTTTCTCTGGGAACAGGATTCGCCTCTTCTTCGGGCGTTATAACGTCCTTTGTTATCTGGTACAGTTCCAGCACTTTTGGATTATTAGGATCGATGGATTTTGCCTTTTCAAGATACTTCATGGCCTGCTGATAATTATGCCTCATGTGGTCCTGCGTAGCCGCTTCGACAAGTATCTTGACTATAAAATCCTTTATTTTTTTATTTTCTGGATCGATTTTGAAGGCCTTTTCCAGGTCGTCTACCGCCGAAGAAATGTTACCTTGAAGATATTTTTCCGTTCCCGCGTTAAAATAAATACTCGCGTCATCTTTGCTGGCGGCATGGCAGTAACAAAACAATTGGGACGCTAAAGAGAGAATAATTATTGCCCTTAAAGACCTCATCATACCTCCGTCATTTTTCATCGTTAATATCAATTATTGTTTGAAGCCTCTTAAGCAACTCAGAGGCTTCCTTGTTATTCGGATCCAGTTTCATTACTTCTATAAGCTCACCCTTTGCATCCCTGTATTTTTTGTCGTTAATAAACTGCTGGGCTCTGACAAGAAAACCCAGGATTTGAGCTTCCTGATTATCAGGTTTTAACTCAAGCACAAAACTTATGAACTTTAAGGCCTCGTCATAAGCGCCATGTCCATACGCAGACTTTGCGTCTTTCAACCTTTCAGAAATCGTTGACTCGTTTTTCCTCGTATTTATCTCTCCAAGCAGAGCGTGAGCTTCGCTGTTAGAGCCGTCCAGCTTTACTATCTCTCTCAGCAGTTTTGCCGCGCCTTCATAATCGCCGTCTTCATATTTTTTTCTGGCGTCAAGGTATTTTGCTGTTATCAGCATCTGCAGCTTCAACGCTTTGCGCTCTGATTCCATAGCCTCTTTTTCTTTCCTTTTTTCATTTATATATTCATCTTTTTCACTCTTCATATCGTCGAGTTTTCTTTCCACTTCCTGCTCTGCCTCGGTCGGGGAAAACCCGTAGCGCACATTAATGGTAATGGCGTGGAATACTCCCAGTGGCTGTCCTGTAAAAGCGTAATCAAAATCGACTTTTCTGGTCGTTATCCCGACTCCCATCGAGAACTGGTTCTGATTATACCCGCCGCGAACAGCAAGCCAGGGCAAAAGGAAATATTCGACACCTTCGAACCACTGGGTTATCTGATTTTTAGGATCAAGAAAATTCACGGCAGAAAGATCAACATACAGGCTTAATTTATCTTTAACAAAAACATGATTATATCCGAATTTTGCCACTAACGGATACGTGTCAGGCCCGACCCTGGGGGCAAGCGCGTTGATAAGGCTGATACCCAAAACGTTTTGCCATCCCTTCTTGTACATGACGCCCATATCCATTCCAAACCCTCGCTGAGAGTATGTATCGATGTCCTGCATAACAACTTTCGCGGACGCTCCGAGGAATAGCTCCGGTGTCAGCTTGTAAGCGTACGCCATTATAAGAGCCGTCTCCTGATCGGTGAAAGTGCCTATCGACTGGCCGATGTCGTTCGTCTTCTCCGCGTCTCCAGAGCCAAGCCTTACGATACTCGCTCCGAATACCTGATTTTGTTTTATGGGATAGCCGTAGCTGACGTCTACGAACTGAGAGCCGTAAAGAAGCGGCACATATGTTATACTTGCCTCCTGCCACCAGAGGTTAGCTATACCAGCAGGGTTTGAATATATTACGTTCGAGTTTCCGTTTAAAGTAGTCTGGGCGAGCCCTAGGCCAAGCCCTTTCGCGCTCGCGCTGAAATCATAAAGGAACTCTCCGGGAAGTCCGGCGGTGCCTGTATCAGCCCGGGCAAAAGCAGCGAACAAAAATATCATCGTAAGCAAAAACGATATTTTTATCATTTAGACTTCCAGTATCTCCTTTATTCTTCTTACGAGATACGCCACGGTAAAAGGTTTTTCCAGATACTCCGATACCCTTAACTCCTCGCGTATTTCGAGCAGCTCCTTCATCCTGCCCCTGCCGGTTATCACCACCACGGGAATAGTAGCCGTTTTTGGGTTGTCCTTGAGCTTGATATTCACGGAATGCCCGTCCAGCTTCGGCATCATAATGTCGAGGACAATAAGATCTGGCTTTTGGGTCGCTACCTTCTGCAGGGCCTCTATACCGTCAAAAGCTTCATCCGTAACGAAACCCTCCTTTTCCAGAGACATTTTCAGTACCGTTACGATGTCTCTTTCATCATCCACTATCAAGATCTTTTTCGCCATTTCAACCTCCGCGCGAAGTATTCTTTTATTTCACGACACCTATCTTTCTTACCTCACTGCCAGAATCGGTCTTTATCTCAAGCAGGTACATACCGTTAGCTACAAGCGTGCCCACGTCATTCCTGCCGTCCCACAGGATCTCGTTCGTATACCCGGTCGGCTGGCCCATCGCGCCTGTCATCCCGGCACTGTAGACATGGCTATATACGAGGTCACCCAGCAGAGTATATATTTTGATATTCACGTCCTGGTTTTGTGTCAATACATACCTTATCCTCGTGCTCTGGGAACCCGCGGCAAACGGATTAGGGAAATTCGTAACACTTGAAATGGCGGATACGGGGCTTGACGCCGCCAGCATTGTAAGAACACCGATATTATTGATCTGCGTAGAGATCGTCATCGCGCTCTTATTAAGAACAGGGGAGTTCTTTGAAACGTACCATCTGTTTATGTTTTCGTCTAGATATCCCAGCTTTAAGTTTTCCTGACGGACAGCGGTACCGCTCAGGCAGCCGTTCTGATCGACGCCGGAGTATTTCTGAATAATATTTATTACCGGATCGGTCACGCTCACGATCTTGCCGGTTTTGTCTATAATTTGCAATAGGTAATTATTCGCTGATATAACTTCTATATGCCGGTCGGCTATCGCGTCCTGTGATGCTTTTGCTATAGCGGGGTAGCTTGTATTATTGACTTCTTCTACCTGAAGGTATGCGTTATCAGGCAAACCACTTACTATCTGTGCGAAAACCACGCCATCAGAACTTACAGTATTGAACCTGTCAAGTAATATAAGGCGAAAGGTGTTTTTTGCAAATACAGTAGCCCCCAGCTCGTCCTGAGCCATTACAGTCCAGTAATACGTTGTATCCATCAGTACATTTGACACATCCAAATGATAAGCATTTGAAGTAATTCCCGTAATTGAAGTGACATACATGTTGAATGCGGCTGAAGCTGTGCTGTAGAAAAGAGTATACGAAACCGCAAGGCCCGGATTCGGGTCACCATTCAGTTCCCACTGGAGCGTGAAATCAAAAACCGACCTGGAAGAGCCGTCGGCTGGAGACAAGAGTGAAAAAGCGTTCGGAGGCAGGTTGCCGTTTGCAATTTTAAAATTATTAGCAGTAATAGCTGTGCCGGTCAAAGAAGGCTGTGCTGAATCTGTCGAAACCACTTTGATCTTGTAGTGCGCGCCGTTGTTATACTGTCTCGTATCGAACCAATAAACGGTAGAAGTTGTAGAACCCATGTACGAAAAAGAATTCCCCGAATCACTGGATATATATACAGTATTAACGTGTATGTCGGACAGGTTGGGGTCATAGATATTCCAAGTGGTTGATGAAATCCCTATAAGCGTGTCAGAGTTCACAGGAAAAGTCATGGTAACCACAGGCACTCCATATGGGTTGTATATTGTCGAGACCAATGAAAGAACACTGCCCTTTAGCCCTCTTGTGTCAACAGCTTCCACTTTTATCACATAAGAACTGCCGCTTGAGGCCATGCTCGTATTCCAGGCATAGTACGATGTTGAAACAGGAAGGCCGGAGGCGATGATCAAATTGTACGTATTCCCCCCATCCGCGGAGAGATATATATTTATTACTCCCGAATCTCCAGGGTTTGGATCGTAGTAGGACCAGCTTATGGTAGAAACACTAGTCCAGAATGTCTGACCGGGTGGTGGTGTTACATTAAGGCCTGACACCACAGGCGAAGCGTTCGTCATTGCGTAAGCCAAATTAGTGGAAAAGGGCGAATAATTGCCTGCAGGGTCGGCAATCCTGACCGATAAATAATACGTTGTGGCTGTGGCAAGCCCGGTAACGCTGGCCGAGAAAGGATATCCCGGGAACGAAGAATATGAAGCTGTAACATATGTCGGCACAGTGGAAGGTATGGCGATCATATACGCATCAGTTGTGTATCTTATATCATATGAACCGTTCGTAATGCTACCGATCATTCCGTCATCACCGGGTGATGTCCAGGACAGGTTTATAGAACCATTTCCTGAACCTATACTTGCCGATAAGTTTGTAACCTGGCTTGGAGGTACAGCATCTACTTTGAGCGAAAATGCGGTGCTCCATGTGCTTGAACTGCCGGAGGTATCCCATGCCCT
>CAZSIW010000213.1:0-4799 GCA_964606755.1 uncultured Elusimicrobiales bacterium
TCAGCCAGCAGGTGTAACACCCTATGCAAAAATTGATCTTCTTGTCTCTCAGTTTAACTATCAAGACCTCGCTTTTTCCGGCGGCAAGTTTGTCTTTCAGCCGGTCCAGCCACTCGTCGAAGCGGGTGTTCTCCTTACGCGGGTTACCGTTCAACACCAGTACCTTCATTCTATTCTCCTTTTGTTTCCGGCGTTCTGCAGGATCATTTTCAGCGTTTCGTCGCACCACTCTATGCGCGCCTGGGCGTATTTTATCCCGAATTTCAGCGTCGCCATCCTGAACGGGTCCGACTTTTTACCGCACGCCGGCCGTTTTGCCGCAAACTTCTCCTCGATAGCGCGATATTCCCGCAGTTCCTCTGCCGCGTTTTGCTTTTCGGCTTCAAGCGCTTTCTCCCAGTGACTGACGGGAAGATCGTGGCCGAAGAAGAGTTTCAGCAGGAACTCGAATCGCCTTGGCGTATCTGCCGAGGGCTCGGCCAGCCAGCTGTTAAGCGCCTCGCGCCCTTTCTGAGTTATCGAATACACGCTGCGCAGCCGCCCGTCTTTCTGGCGAGAATCCATTGTCACCAGCTTCTCGCGCTCCAGCCGTTTGAGCACCGGATAGATATGCCCGTAGTTCTCGTTCCAGAAATGCGAGATGCTCATGTCCGAAAACTGCTTTATGTCATACCCCGATGCCGGCCCGTCCCCGAGCACGCCGAGTATGGCAAATTTGCTTTTGTTTAACTTGGCCATGTTGTCTCCTTTACAATATGCCATAATGATATATCATTATGATATGTATGTCAAGAGGGTGTCAGGGAATAGCATGAGGGTTAAAGTTTTGGGTTACAACACCGGAGGCGGGATCCCGCCGGGGCGGGATGTCGTATGCTAAAATATATTAAACTATATTCAGTGTGTTGAGGTTATTTCTTCTGTACCTGATGCAAAATCCATTTCCATTTCGGGGGTGTTTTGGTTTTGTCGTATTCGAGGGACTCTTTCTTCATTTGCATCAGGCGCACTAACGGGATCACCGGGATGCACAATGTCGGCGTTATCCACACCAGGTTAAGTATGAACCTTAACGGGAAATCCGTATATCCCATACATGTAGGTGCCAAAAGCTCTTTAAGCACTATGCCGACTTTCCTTGCCGTAGATGAAAAAGGCCCTTCGTTCCAGCCCGAAAGCCCGGTGCTCACGGTTGTGCCGCAATAGCCGCATACCACCTTTTGAGGCCCGAAAGAAGGCCATCCGCCACGCAGCCTGCTGGCACATTTTGGGCACACCGGAAAACTTATCTTCATACATCCTCCATTAAAGTTTTGATTTTTCCGTTAAAGCTTCTTTATTGCTCGTCCAGCTTTTTTATCTGTTCATCTAGAAGTTTTATCAGGTCTTCGCGTTTTTGCCCGTTTGTTTTGAGCGCTTTCTCAAAGTCCGGGTCCGATTTAGACTCAAGTTTTTGTTTTTGCAGGATAAGGTTGGCCCTGGCCTGCTGTTTTTGCTGTTTAAAGGCCTCCGTACAATCGTCTTTTGAACTGGCAAGAGATTCTGAGTTCACAGAAAGTGATGCGGAGGACTGAGGTGTGGGTGATGATATATTACTATTTGTCCCCTCACCCCCACCCTCTCCCACAAGGGGCGAGGGTGCAGTCTCTGGCTTGTTCTCTGCCTTTGCCGTTTCTGACCCATTATCCCTAACCCCTGATCCATGTTCATTTTGCCACTTATCGTAAGATTCACCCACGGTTTTAAGCACATCCTCTTTGGGGGTGCCGCGCTGGAACTTGGCTGACAGGTTAAGGCTCTGGCTGGAGGCGCTGAACTTACACACAGGCACGAACGGTTTGGGGGCTTTGCCTGTGTTATCCCCTGCAGCTAACGCATTATTGATTAAATTTTCAATCTGTTTTACTGAAAGGTCTTCCTTAACACACCGCTCTATCATGGCTATTTTGGCTTCATCAGTGCCTAAACGCATGATTATCTCTAGATGAGAAATATCAATTGCCACACGTGTGGCAATTTCCTTAACCTTATCAGATTGTTTGGCAATTACCACATACTGGCTAACATATTGCCGGCTTTTCCCAAGATATGAGGCCAGCTGTTCCTGGCTCCAATTATTCTTTTCCATCGCCTCTACATATGAGTTACCCTGATCAAGGGGGGTCAGGTTATCCCTTGTTTCGTTCTCTTCTATCATTATAAGAGACTTATCGCCATCACTGACGTTCTCTCTTACCAGGCAGGCTATCTGCGCAAGGCCGGCAGCCTTTGCCCCTGCAAGCCTGAGGCCGCCCTCAACAAGCTCGTATTCAAATCCCTGCTGCCTTAATGGGCTGTCTTGCGGTATGGTTGTAACCATTATGTCATGGAACTGCCCGCGCGCTTTAAGGTTTTTGGCCATCTTGTCTATGCTTTCCGGGCTATGCTTGCGGAACCTGTCAGGAACATAGATCAGCCCAATGTCAATCAGCATTTTCTTGTCAGCCATTAGAAACCCCCATTATATATGTATAGTGGCCCAGAAACCCAAGAAATAAGATCAACTTTTACGCGCCAAGTTCAGCCAGAAGCCGGTAGCAATGCCCCATATCGCGTTAAGTATAATGATCAGCGATAGCATTGAGAGCGTTCCGTGAAACCCCGGCGTCCTAGCAGGGATGAAAACAAACCAAGCTGCCAGAGTGGGAGCTATGCTCAGGATGATCCCTCTCCAGACAATCTTGTTGCCCAGGAACGGGATAACAAATATCAGGCCCCATATCCCTCCCCAGACCACCGGGCGATAAATCATTGCCGGGTTCCAACCGGGCGCCGGCATGCCCATCAGGGCATTGATCCCGATCTTCCCAAAAAACCAGAACGACACCGCTTCCAAAAATCCTCCGAATGTTCCCGAAGCAAACAATAACGTCAACCCTCTGATCATATTATTCCTCCATTCCAGTTTGCCGGTGCTCCAGTTGAGCCAGTGCTCCAGCATAAAGCCGTTAACTGGCTAACCGGCTAACTGGCTAACTGGCTAACTGGTCTAACTGGCTAACTGATTAACTGGTTAACTGTTTTCCCAGCTCCTCAAAGCCTATCAGCCTTTGGGAATTGTCATCCCACAAGGCAAGGTTTAAAGACCTTAAAACCCGCAAAAATTTCAGGGGTTGCACCTCGTGCAGTTCGGGTATTTCCCTGTAACAGCGGTCAAGGTTGTAATTAGGTATCCTGTAATTGAGATGATGTATGTAATGGAAGCCGATGTTAGCGGTAAACCAGCGCAGGATGCTTGGAAAATTTACGAAAGAACTCCCCTTCACCGCCGCCTGGAACCTGTCCCACTTGTCGTCATGCGCCCAATAAACCCCCTCAAATTGGTGGTTTATGAAGAATATCCAAACACCGATAGTGGACGAAAGCAGTAAAACAGGCAGCTGGACGGCAACGTAGCTCCTTACGCCCACGGTATAATGAGCCGCGACAATTATCAAGGCTATCATGATATCGGTAAATATGATACTCCATTTGGTGCTGGCGCGGGCCTTTAGTGTCGGAAAACGGTTTAGAATAAGAAACAATATCGGGGGTATTATGAGAAAAAGGACGAACGGGTTCCTGAATACGCGGTAGGCCGTTCTCTTTAGAGCGGAAGCGGAATTGTATTCATCCACCGTCATGGTCCAGATATCCCCGTCGCCCCGCTTCTCAAGGTTAGCGAAAGTGGCGTGGTGGATGACATGGAATTGCCTGAAATCAAAAAACGCGGTAAAGGTGAGCACCCCGCAGATGTGCCCGATGATAAAACAAACGGCTGGCGACCTGCGCCAGTAAGATTTGTGCGAGCAATCGTGCATGATGATGAATATCCTCACCAGGTACAAGCTGGCCAGAGGCGTCAGCAAAATGATCGTCCAGTAACTATACCCGTTAATTACCAGATAAAACATCGCCGCCGTGACAATCAAATAAGGGATAAACGTTACCAGGAGCTGTTTAACAGACTTATAAATATCAGCCCCTTCATACAAATTTAACCGTTCGATCCACTCGCCTTTTTCCATAACTCCTCTTTATGGTAAAGATAAGAACGCTCTATAAGCGAATTTTATAATAAAATAAAAATATATTTCAAGGATTTCAGCAAGAAAAGCTACTCTTATTCAAAGATTGTCTAGTTTTGTCGCGTTAATGAGGCTTACTTGTTTAAATCTATATCATATTTTTGCGAGATACTCTTTTCTACGAAAGCAGCATTAAAAGAGAGGCCTGAATCTGGTTTTTCATTAAAGCAAACAATGGTATTCGAAGAGCTCGGCTTAGAAATATTATAAGTTTGCCCACCTGTTGTTGTCGTAGTTGTCCTTCCATAAACAGAATTTCCATAAGCGTAAGCACTTCCGGTTGTTTGTGATGTTGTTGGTGTCGTAAAAGTGCTATTCGATGTATAGCTGTTAGCATCAATAACTGTGAAGTATTTATATCCATTATTTAAAGTTAACTCTGCACATCGTAACAACGTGAAATCTGTTACTCTTTCTCGGCTACTATAACCATTACCTCTAAAGGTGACTACAAATACATTTTCGTCCAACTGCGTTTCTGAATACCCGCCTGTAAAGCCATTACTTTGGTACATTGTTGCACATCCTTGCAAAAAGATTGCAATAATTGAAATTACAAATATTTTCTGCATAAACACTCCTGTTTCAATTTGCATATTAAAAATATACAACTATTTCCTTTGGAATCATAGTTTCTCATATTAAACTAGCAATGATTCTTATGTCAGCTTGCGTAACGCTTTCAGGCCTGAC
>CAZSIW010000214.1:0-4795 GCA_964606755.1 uncultured Elusimicrobiales bacterium
TTACTTGCCAAGAATAAAGTCGTTAATTGTGGAAGAATCAAAGAAGTTGAAGATTGATCTCCGCTACTTGATGACTGAGCCTGAGTATTATGATTACTGTTTAAAAGGTTGCAATAAGGGCAAAGCGAAATTATTTTCGTTATGTAGCAAAGATGCCGGCCAGGATGGTGTATTGTTTTGCTTGAATCCCTGGAAGAGAATGTATCTCATGCAAGAGGATGTAATGAGTTCTTGTAATTGTTTAAAACCCATCGGTAATCATAACAAAAGTAAGCTTATGGAAATATGGAATAGTAAAATGGCACAGACCTATAGAAGAAATATGATAAACAACAATTTAAGCATGTGTGACTATAGGTGTATCGTCAACCCTGGAAACAGGGCTGACGATAGGTTCTCTACTGACCAAGTAGGGTTGTAAAAAGGAGACTATGGAAAAAATTAATTTCGTTTGGGACATTCACTACATGTGTAACTTTAGATGTCCTTATTGCTGGTTTGACAAGAAATGGGAGGAGATGGGAAAGCAGAACAAATATATCCCATTGAGTGAAATGGTTGAGATATGGGAGAGGATATTTAAACGGCATGGTGAATGCCACATAATGATCACCGGGGGAGAACCCAGTATATATCCTAATTTTGTCGAGTTGATCGAGAACCTTTCAAAGATGCATACGATAAAAGTCACATCACAGCTGTCCGGGGATTATAAGGCTTTCAGCGAAAAAATAAACCCCGAGCGAGTGACCCTCGACATGAATTTCCATCCCAAGGATGGCAAACTGACTGAGTTTGTCGAAAAAATACTTCTTCTCAAGCAAAGAGGGTTCAAGGGTGGGGTATGCTATCTCGCTTACCCGCCACAGATGGATAAGATTGATTACTACAGGGAGATATTTGAAAAGCTGGGCATAGGTTTTGCCCTTGCCGCATTCTGGGGTGAATATGACGGCAAAAAGTATCCTGATGCATACACCGAGAAGGAAAAGAAGATTATCGCGCCCTTTGTTGGCGACATAAACAGAATAAAATATCATCTTGAAGGGGTCAAAACAAAAGGCAAGCTGTGCAGGGCCGGCCACGTCTACGCTTCGATAAAGGCTAACGGCACGGTCACAAGGTGCGGGCCCATGAGCCATAAACCCATCGGCAATATTTTTGACAAGGATTTTAAACTCTTTGACAAACCGATGCCATGCGAGGCCGAGGTCTGTCCCTGCGATGAATACGTCTGGCTGGTAGATAAGGACTGACAATGAAAGTTGCTCTCATACAATGCCCAGCTTGGGGAAGGGATTGTCCGCCCTATACACTTGCCTATTTCAAAGCCCTCCTTGAAAAGAACAATCACTATGTCTCCGTATTCGACTTAAACAACGCTATATACCACTCTGGTGGAACCGGGACTAAAAAATACTGGGATGACAAGGATTTTTATTCATACTGGGAAAACAGGGCTCTGCTTACGGAATTGATAGATAAGAGCAGCGCGCTGATCGAAAGCTGTGTCAATGAGATTGTCTCTTCCGGAACAAAGGTCGTAGGTTTTACTACCCATACCACATCATTCATAATCAGCCTTGAGATAGCGGAAAGAATCAAAAAAAAGAAAAGTGATATGATTATCGTTTTTGGCGGTCCTCAGTGCTCCAGGTCTCAGGCATCAGATTTTCTTGTAAGGCAGGAATGTGTGGATTTTGTATGCACGGGCGAGGGAGATTTAGCCTTTCCAAGACTGCTCGGAGAACTTGAGGCCGGCGCAGAGCACCACAAAGGTTTTTTGTATAAGAAAAGAAGGGAAGTGATTGACGGGGGCGACCCTGAAATTCCATCTGACCTTGATATATTGCCCTATCCAGATTATGAGCCTTTCAGGAAAGATATTGAAAGCGGGAAATACAGAGAGCCTAATAGACTTGATATATTTGACAGCAGGGGCTGCATTACCTGCTGCCATTTCTGCAGCGAATGGGGGTTCTGGAAAAAATATAGGACCATGAGCGGCAAAAGGATATTCAACGAAATCAGTAGCCAGATGGATAACTTTCCAAAAGTCGATTATTTCTATTTTAATGGATCGCTTATAAACGGTGATCTGAAGGTGCTTGATGAATGGTGCGGCCTTATCATCAAGAATAAATTAAAAATACGGTGGGCAGGCCAGGCTATACCCAGGGCAGACATGTCTAAAGACTTGCTCGTAAAGATGAAGGAGTCCGGCTGTTCGTGGCTGGGGTTCGGTATAGAGTCTGGGTCGCAAAAAGTTTTGGATAAGATGAACAAGAAATATGATGTTTCATCCGCTGCAAAGGTTTTGAAATACGCCCACGATGCCGGCATAAGCACCCAGATAAATATCATGTTCGGTCTACCAACCGAAACTGAAGCTGATTTTAACGAGACGTTGAAGTTCCTTGTCAAAGCCAGGCCGTACATAGACAGTGTCCTTGCCAGCCAGTCGTTTTGCGTGCTGGACAAGGGCACATACCTTCACAGAAACCCTGAAAAATTCGGCATAACCGGAGCCGGACACCATCTGTTCTGGAAATCCAACAAAGGTAATAATACTTTTGCCGAGAGATTCAGTCGTTACGAAACGTTTTGCAGGCAGGCGCTGTCGCTAGGAATACCTGAGGGTTCGGGTGTGCTTTCTGTGAAGCCGGACAAGTGGTTCCTTCTGGGTGAATATTACCGGCATGAAAAAGATTTCAGTCAAGCAGCGGCTTGCTACAAAAAATCCATGGAAATAGAATCTGACAATTCAAATGTCCGTGCACTCCTTGAAGAAGTCATAAAACAGCAAAATAATCCTGGTTAAGGCAATTTCTACTATTATCTCATGTTAGATAAAATAGCTGTAATGACAATAACTTTTTAATGTTTTGCATCGTCTAATCATCCTAAAGTGACAATTAGACGTTCAGATATATTGTTCAAACTTAGATTGCGGTCGCGTACGCGGCAAAAAGATTCTTGCAAAGAGATACGATTATCTGATAAAATACGTAAAAGATATTATTCTGATCTCCAATAAGGATTTGTGGGTGTTCGCGATCACTTTCAGCTCGTTTTAAACCAGATATAAGATGGATAATGTAGAAAGCCGCAGAAACATATAATTGAAATATCCTATCCGGAGAAAGGGTAGGATTTTATCGTTAGAGGAAAAAATGAAAAAGCTATACATCCTTGTGATACTCCTCGCAGTTAGCGGGAACTGTGAACTGTTCTGTCTTGATAACCTCAACCTTGGCCAATGTTACGACCTCGCAAAAAAACACAGCGATTCCCTGAAAGCCCAGTATGAGCAGCAGATCCAGGCCGAACAGCGCATTCTGGAGGCTAAAGGGCTGGTTCTTCCACAGTTAAGCTATTACCTGCAGAAAACATATCGAGATACCCAAAGTGATCTCTACCCGTTTGAATCAACCACCGGTAAATTTTCTGTATACCAATCTTTGTATGCCGGTTCCGGGAAGATGGCGGCCATCGACTCCACGAAAGTAGAGGCCCAGAGACAGGCGCTTATTTACAAAAGCGATTACCAGAACCTGAAGACTCAGGTGGTGAGCGCTTTTTACGGCATTGTGGCTGATGACGTCGATTTGGAAAATGTTAAAGTTTCTCAAAAAACTCTTGAGGACAGGATTAAGGAGCTTAATGAAAGAATAAGGCTGGGGAAATCCCGCGAAAGCGAGGTTCTTGTTGTGCAGTCCCAGATAGCGACTCTGGTGGCTCAGGAGGCGCAGATAGAGGGAGACAGACTAAGGAATGTGGAGCAACTGTCATACCTTACAGGTTTAGATCTTTCAAATGTTAAAATTAACGATGAGATTCCGCAGATCAGTGTGATTGATCCGATTGAAAAATATCTCGAGTCGGCCCAAAAACGGCCTGACCTCGAAGCTGCCAGAAAACTGGTTTTGTCGCAGTCATACAATGTGACAGTCGCGAAAAGTTACCTTATGCCCACGCTTGATTTGAACGGGGATGGATACACAAAAACTTCGTTGTTCTTCCCTGGCATAAACTGGGATGTTCTTTTCACTCTTAACGTTCCGTTGTACGAGGGCGGCACCTTGCGGGGAAAGGTTAGAGAAGCGGATTCACTGCTCAGGGAAACAAAGGACCAGCAATCGCAGCTTGAGAAAGACATAACCACCGCTGTGCGCCAGCTTCATCTGGCTGTGTTGTCTTCCGTAAAACAGGCGGAGGCGTATAAAGATGCTTATGAAAAATCGGAAAAGAGTTACAAGAATCAGATGAGGGATTACAGGTACGGTCTTGTCCAAAACCTTGACGTAATCCAATCAATATCCACGCTGCTGGATGCCAAAAGAAATCTTGACAGGTCTATAATTCTGGTTAAAGTAAATAAACTGTTGCTTGAGATAGCGATAGAAAACTAAGGAGTTAAGATGTCCCTTTCAGACAATTCGATTAAAAATCCTGTTTTTGCATGGATGCTTTTGCTTGGCATCGTTGTATTCGGCCTTGTGGCTTTCATGAGACTCGGTGTAAGCCAGTTGCCGGATGTCGACTTCCCTGTGTTGACTGTAACCACTACGTGGCAGAACGCGGCACCCGAGGTTATGGAAACAGTCATTACCGATGCCATAGAAGACTCAATAATGGGTGTGGAAGGCATACAGGAAGTGACTTCAACCACACTTGAAGGCCAGTCGGCGATAACCATCCAGTTCGATCTGGACCGAAATATCGATGTTTCTTTGCAGGAAGTTCAGAGCTGTATAGCCAGGGCCCAGAAACTCCTGCCGTCCGATATGGACCC
>CAZSIW010000215.1:0-4794 GCA_964606755.1 uncultured Elusimicrobiales bacterium
CTTCCGGTGGTGCGGGATTCTTCATTACTTCGTTGTGGTAATCTTTGAACGTTGTGCCCGGATGAGCTTTCAGCCAATCATATTCGTTCTTCTCATGCTGGATTATAGCTCCCTGCTCACCATCGCTGAAATGTTTGAAGAAACCGTCAGAAACAATATATTCATTGTTTTTTGAATCATAAGTTGCAAAACCATAAACACCGGGTGCTATGAACATAGCGCCGTTAAGGCTCTTTATACCTTCTGCCACCTTCACCTGTACTTTTGAACCGTCCGCCAGCGTAACCTCGCGTTCTCCCATTATCTTTCCGGGCTCTGCCGGAAGTTTTCCGCTTCCGAGTAATGACCCCTCCAGCCCGGCCGAAAGCTTTTGAGCCCCATTTATTCCTGACGCCTTTAATAGCATATCAACCGCTGATTTGAGGCTCAGGCCTAACGCCTGAAAAAAGCTCTGAAGCGTAGCCCCGTTCGTTCCGGAAGAAAGCAGGATCGGATATTTTTTCTCAAGTTTTACAATAAACTCATGGACATCATCGTCATATATATCTATTCCTTCCTGAGCCTTGACGTAAAATTCTTTCGCCTTCTCAGCGGACTCGGCATCCTTTCTGAGCATTAGTATATGATGCATATTCTGCCACGAATCCTGCAGTGTGGGATCGCACTCTACCGCTCTTCTAAAACATACAAACCCTTTTTCTATTTCACCGGTTTCGCAGTAAACTATTCCTAAATATTCCCAGGCACCTCCATACTTATCATTTACATTTAGGGCCTTTCTATAAAACTGTATTGCCTGCGGCAACGTAACCCTGCTTCTTTGATAGCAACTACCAAGATTACACAAAGTCATTACATCAACAGGGTTCAACTCAAGGCTTTGTTTGAGCAAGTCAATAATTATGCGGCTATTCCCCAACCCGGAATATATAATAGCGAGATTATTAAGAACCGCTGTCTTCAATCCAGTTTCGAAATCAATTATCCTTACTTTCTTGTGTAGTCCAATTATATCTTCGCTAAATTCTTTCTGGTATACAAGATTTTTCTTTAGCGCGTTCTCAATTTCCTGCGGTTTTAGATATTGCGTGATATCGCCGCCCCCGGGCTCTGCGGCATCCACCAAATAATAAAGGCCCTTGTGTTCCACTATGGCCGCTACGTGCCTCTCCTGCACACCCAGATAGTTTTCCTGAACATTTACCCAATACACTTTAAAACCATAACTCTTAAGCAACTGGCCGCACAGATAACTCATCATAATGCAGAGCATGTGCTTGTTTTTTACTATCGCAGTAGGTTTCAGCTCAAAATAAGCCGCCAACACTTGCGGATCTATTCCGCACGAAGCGGCAATTTCTACCAGGTCTCTGTTCAACATATCTTCGGGATTGGTGCTGATCAGTCCGTCATCGTAATATTCTCCCACGGCTTTCGTCACCGAATGGATTATTATCCCGTCCCTTACATCATCCTTGTTCCCGGGACTATTCAGGTCCATGGCCTCGATATCGCTATCGATCGCATCTTTTAATGTCCTAGTTTCATCAGTCAGATCCTTAATACCACTTAACACATTGCCGCCTTTTTTGACAAGTAAATCTTCCAAGGCCGCAATCGGTATCCGCGATTTATAAAGCAGGTTTCCCGTCCAACGGTTATTTTCCCTGTTTATCAAATTCATGATAAAACCGGGATTACGTGAGTTCTCCTGAAGAACTCTTTCAACCCACGTTTTGTCTATCCCGAGCCATTTCTCTGCCATGCTCCTTTGCTGGTCATCAAGTTTCATAATTTCAGCGCCGGGGCCACAAAGCGTCTTTATGGCACCGATTACCGAGGCCAGGTAATCAGCAACAGGCTTATACTCATCGGTTTTGGGCAGGAGCTCCTTTATCTCTTCAAGATAGGCGGCAGAATATGTAAAGTAATCCAATATCCGGCCTACTATTTTTTTCGAGTTCAGAGATCTGAGCAAGCTTATCATCTCATGGAACGTGATGTCCCTTGCTATTCTTATGGTCTGTTCGGTCCCTGTTGTCATCGCCGCGTTTGCTTCCGGGGTTAACTTCTTTTGCCCGGATGCTATCTTCACATTGTCGTCAAATATAGTCGTTCCTATATTCTTTTTCTCTCGAACTATCTCAAAGCCATCTGTATCTAGAGAATAACCCTTGTTTTGTCTGCTGCCGCGGCGCTCTCTGACAATTACGCGGGCATCTTTCTCCCTGGTGGCCTTCACGAACTCGACGTTCACATGGTCCATGAGTTCGGCGAGGCTGCGAACAACACGCTGTGTTATCATATCTTCAAATATGCCGGTGTTTAATTCCTTTGACAGGTCTCTTCTTCCGCTGGAGGGCGTTATCCTGCTTGATACATCGGCCTGGCGGTTGATTTTTTCAACAAAATATTCCTCGTCAACATTAAATTTGTCCCACTTTTTTAGTATCGCGGTTATCAATTCTTTATCAGGAAGGTTTAATTGATCTGAGCCAAAGCCTGACTCGTTAACTTTCCGGTGGGCATCTTCAGGTGTCATGCCCTTATCTATCAGCTCACTTTCAAGATATTCATGGGAGATGGCAAGCAGCAACTTCGCGGACGGTGAGTGCCTGCCCGCCAGTAGTGTGACGGGGTGAATTGTGTACGGTTGGACGTCTTTCTTAAGATAGTCTTCGTGAATATAAATGTGAAGCTTTCCGGTGGTATCATCCTTGAGGAAGGTTACGAATTCATGCGTTTTGTCCCAGTTAGGTATGCCATTCGGCGGTCCTCTTATTATGTGTATCTGCTGTTTTGGATCAACCTCTTTTTCAAGACCGAGCTCTTTCAACGCAGCCTCAACTTTTCTGCCGTAAGAAGAGATAACGGTAAAACCAATCAAATCAAGCGCTTTCACCGCAAACCCATATGATATTTTCGCCGGCAAAGTTATACCGGAAGCGTCAAGAAGTGCGCTTGCCTGTTTAAAAAGATATCCCCAGTCAAAACCGCCGAACAAAGACCCTGACAAATTATTGGCCTCTTTCTTAGCGGGCTCATATTTATCGAACAGTTTTTTTGTTTCAGCGATCACTTTATATATCTTCTCTTTTTCTACAAAATTGTTTCCTACAGACCTCAAATGCGCGTTTAGGTAGCTTTCAATACTTCTTCTCAAATACCCGGAGTTGGACGAAAATATCATTCTTGCTATCATTTTTTCAGATTCGATATTATTTTTGTCACAATATGGATAACAATCCTCAAGAAATGTTTTTAATTCTTCAAGGAACACATCGAAGAACTGATATCTAAGGGCGGCCGTTATCAGTATCCCCTGCAAGGTCAGCGGGCGGATCCCGACCCTGTCATAGAACTGGATCCTCTTGACCAGTTCCCTGAAATTTTTAAACGCCTGCTCAGCTTTACTATCCATACCGATAGTTTCATAAAGATGCACCAGGTTCAGAGCCGCATTTTCGTATTTTCCGATGTTATTAGCCTGTTGATAAGGATTTTTTTCGGCCTCATTATAACCTATCTCAAGGCCAGTTTTTACGTCCGCCTCATAATCATCCATCGACCGCACAGTGTTCATCATAGTTACGGCCAGATATTCCTTCATGAACCCTATAAGTCTTTTTTTCAAAACATTCGGGTCTACCAGGTTTAGATGTGTTATCTCAGTCGCGAAGAATTGTTCGTTTATTTTTTCCACGCTTTCACGCGACTTTTCAGTGTCGTTCTTGTTGTTCTCTATCGCATCACCGACCCGCAGGGCATGATTTATCCAAACCGCCAGTTCGCGCGGGTTGTTTTCTTTCCGCATGACATCCAGATATTTCTTCTGGAAATACATCACATTGCGCGTCCTGCCCGTATGCACAATCTGTACGACATCGAACCTCGGGTCCGCAAAAATAAGAGATGCCTGTGTGTCTTGCTGGCCGGGCTTATTAAGCTCTATCACGGTGCCGAACCTCATGAAATTTTCAGCTCTCGTTCTCACTTCCGGGTCACTGTGTTTCCTCAGGATATCAAGCGCTTCCCTGACGATACCTTTATTTTCGCTGACACTTTCCAACGATAGTTTTTTTTCGTCGAACCTTGGCTGTTTTCCCTGTTGTATTATGTATTCGGAATCCTTTGTCCAGTAAACCAGATTTTTTTCGGAAAGATATATGTTGCTGTCGTTCCTTACATGATAAAACCCGGCAGTGGTCAACGACAATTCATTTTCCCAGTCGCGGATCTTATAGAATTCGTCAATTATATGTTCATAGTATTTGCCTGAATTGCCTATCGTATAATTTAACAGCAACCCATACATGGCCAGGCTCGGGGGTATAGTAGTGTGCGTGATCTTTTTGAAGCTTTCAAGAAGTTCCGGATCGTTAGCGCTGAGTTTTTCTTTAAGTATCCCGGCGCCGTTATTCTTGTTGTCCATAATGATATAACGGCATTGTTTGATAAAATCCTGAGAGTTGTCAAAATCTCTTTGAAGCACGGTAAACAGCACGTCGAACATCTTTTCAAGCACCAGCTCAGGGCTCGTTCCGCGATCAGATTCAAGCGCATCATAATACTGCCACAGCCTCTCGGAGTTCATTATCAGGTCGATTTTCGGTATCGCCGGAGTTTCAGTCCTGTTCATTTTTTTGTTGAGCCGTCTTTCGAGCATGCCTATCGTATATCCTGCGAGGAATATGGCGAATTTACTTATATTCTCAGTGTGGTTCTCATATTTCACCACCCTTTTGTTATACACGGGGTTTATCCTGGCCAGATACATATATGACAACTGAATGC
>CAZSIW010000216.1:0-4792 GCA_964606755.1 uncultured Elusimicrobiales bacterium
CATGCTTTACGCCGGCACCACCGGCCGCCAGGCGCGTGCCAGAAAACTTCTCAAAGATGTAGGGATGGAAGACCGGTTGTTCCACAAACCCAACCAGCTCTCGGGTGGACAGCAGCAGAGGGTGGCTGTCGCGCGAGCCCTGGTGAACCAGCCCAAGATTCTTTTTGCCGACGAACCTACCGGAAATCTCGCCACAAAGCAGTCAGAAGAGATACTGGAGCGTCTGAAGCTTTTAAACCAGAGCGGCATCACGGTAATAATGGTTACCCACGAGCCTGATATCGCGGCCCACGCAAAACGTATCATTCATATAAAGGACGGGGTGATAATATCCGATAATACTAATGAAGACGTTTCGCCCGCGCCGGTGTTGGGGCCTGTCTCTGAAATAGCCTCGGTCCATACGCTTCACGTAAAGCCCCCGGAACTCAGTATGTCGGAGTTCGGGGAGTACGGAGCGTCAGCTCTACGCGCAATGGGGGCGAACAGGGTCCGAAGCGGACTTTCGATGCTTGGAATACTTATAGGAGTTTCAGCTGTAATAGCGATGCTGGCCGTAGGAAAAGGTGCTCAGAAAGCAATAGAGGAGAGGATCGAGAGACTGGGTTCAAATGTTATCATGTTGTTTGCAGGCTCGCCAAGCAGCCGTGGAGTTCGCGGCGCGGCCGGCACATACAGCCGCCTGACACTCGAAGATACCAAAGCTATCAGGATGTCAAGCCAGTATATAGTTGACATTTATCCGGAGGCTGAAGGCGACGTGCAAATAGTATACAGGGATCAAAACTCTGTAAACGAAATGCAGGGTGTGACTCCAAACTATGTGTCTATACGTAATGCCCATCCGGATAACGGGCGCTTCTTTACTGAAGCTGAAAACGCGTCATCGGCTCGGGTCATAGTGCTTTGTCCAAACGTGGTGACAAGGCTCTTCGGTTCTGCCGACCCTATAGGGAAGATGGTTAGAATAAACCATCTCGATTTCAGGGTGATAGGCACACTGCCGACAAACGGCCCAAGTTCCGGAGATCAGGACGATATGGTTTTTGTCCCCATCAAGACGGCTATGAAAAGAGTTCTTGGCGCGCAATATCTTCACGAAATGGCGATCCAGTGTGCCAACCCGGATTCGATCCCTGCGGTCATAGAAGAAGTCGAGAGACTGATGCGGCACAGGCACCGGCTGCCGGAATATAAGGAGAGCGATTTTACGATAAGGAATAACTCCGACATGCAGGCCGCCCTTTCAGGGACCACAAAAACGTTCGCGTCGCTTCTTGGTTCCGTTGCCGCGATCTCACTGCTGGTAGGCGGCGTCGGTATCATGAACATCATGCTCGTGTCCGTTAACGAAAGGACTCGTGAGATCGGCTTGAGGAAGGCTGTGGGCGCCACCAGCCGCGCGATATTGATCCAGTTCCTTATAGAATCCGCCCTGCTTTCGCTGACAGGCGGTGTCGCGGGCATATTCCTCGGAACCGCAATCTCGTGCGCGGTCTCCAATTTCACGGGATGGATAGTCATAGTCACATGGCAGGCGGTTGTTCTTTCGTTCGTTTCCTCGACTAGCATAGGTATTGTTTTCGGTTTCTGGCCCGCAAAAAAAGCCTCACTCCTCTCACCGATAGAAGCGCTTCGCTACGAATAAATTATAACCGTTGTAACTGCACGGTAAACAGCCAACCTTGGTTTTATTTTAAAAACACAAAACACGCCCCGATTTGATTATTGCCTGCAACCACTCGTCGGTAAAAATGGCTGCGAGTAGTTTTGTTATTTGAAAAAGTTCTGATAAAAGACAGCGAAAAGAAGAATTGAACGATTGCTCGACGGTATTCTATTTGAGATAATCAGTACACGAGATAATTGTGACTGAAAATATGGCGTCAACGCTGCGGCTTATCACGAAAATGCCGGATCCGGGTTTTGACTGCGTTTGTCTTAAATGTGTTTTCAGGAGGTGCAAGATGAAGAAATATACGCAAATCATATTGTTGGCGTCACTCATAATCGTTTTACCGGTTAGCAAGATATTTTCATTAGTGATAAATTATGTCCCGAAACAAAATACATGCGCATCTGGTTACGCGTTTAACAAGTATCTTAAATACCAGGTCACGGACATGCTAGACGACAAATCTTTAAACATGAACTACGCCTGCGATTCCATTACGCTAAATTTGCAGGATGCTATATATACTTATTTAGACGTCCGTTATGCGAATCCCGATACATCTTTTACGGAGGATTTGTTAGGCGTCGAAAGAACCGTCGGAGGGACCCGTGCCAAAAGTATACATGAGCCAGGAACGGTCATTCTGTTTATGTTCGGTTTTATATGCGTAGCCTGGATGTTATTCGTGAAAAATATCATAAAGGTAATTGCAGGTTTCATGGAATATTTGTCTTTTAACGTAACATTTATATTTCTTGTCGCGATATTTATACCGGTCTGCGCTGGAGCGAAAGGGCCGGATGTTGTGCGTGAGACAAAATATGCCAAAGATCCTGTAAATATTGAGATGACGATCAAGCCACTGTCCGGCAAGGAGGCAGCAATTATCTATTTTGGGGACGGCACTGAGGCGAGTGAGAATATCAACATTACAAAGACAGGCGCTATCATCCTGCAGCATGTGTATAAGAACCCCGGCGACTATACTGTCGTAGTTCGTGTGCATAGGGCGGTGGGAAATGTAAAACAAGATCAGTGGTACAGAAAATGCCTTAAAGTTAGCAATCAAAATTCCTTACCAGAGCCTTCAACTACAGTCTTGTTTTCTCTTGCGATCGCGGGATTGATATTGCAGGTTTCAAAAAAGTTTTACATAAGGCTCAGGAGGTTGTTGGATATCATCATATCTATAATTGCCTTGGCAGTTGCTTCTCCGATAATGATAGTTGTTGCGATTATAATAAAAATAGATTCTCCCGGGCCGATTCTTTATAAACAAATAAGAGTGGGTTTGAACCGCAGACAGGGGAAAAGTGTATCGCTCGAAAGCCTGGACAGAAGGGATAGCAATTGTCTGGGGAAACTGTTTTATATCTATAAGTTCCGCACTATGAGGGTTGATGCAGAATCCGAGACAGGCGCTGTATGGGCTGCACCCGGCGACAATAGGATAACCAGGCTCGGCAGGTTCCTGAGGAAATCACGTTTAGACGAATTGCCTCAGTTCTATAACGTAATAAGAGGCGAAATGAGTTTTATCGGACCCAGGCCGGAACGCCCGGAATTTGTGAAAGATCTTAATAACTATATTTGTTTATATAACAAACGGCTTGATATTAAACCGGGGATCACGGGACTGGCACAAGTAAGGTTCAGCTACAGTTCATCTGTAAAAGACACCAAAAAAAAGGTCAAATACGACCTTTTGTATCTGAAAAATAATTGTTTCCTGATGGACCTTAGAATACTTTTAAGCACGTTTTTAACGGTCATTCTGGCAAAGGGAGCCAGATAAAACAACCAAATGAATAAACAAATTGTATTAAACGCAGTTTCTGCGCTTGTGACCATCTCTGTGATGGTCATCTGCCCGAATGTCGTATACGCCGCCGGCTTGGCGAACACATCCTGGCCGATGTTCAGACAAAACCTGTACCATACCGGAATAAGCTCGGTGCCCGTATCAGGGCCAGCAGGAATAAACAAGTGGAGTTTTCAAGCAAACGATTGTATAAGGTCGTCTCCGGCTATAGCTCCGGACGGGAGTATTTACTTCGGAAGCTGCGACAGCAACTTATATGCGTTAAATCCTGACGGCTCTATTAGATGGTTCTATAGAACAGGCAACGGCGCGCAATCGTCGCCCGCAATAGCATCGGATGGCACCGTCTATATAGGAAGCTCGGACAACTATTTTTATGCCATTAATTCTGACGGCACGCTTAAGTGGAAATATCTGACCGGAGGATCAGTGGAGTCTTCAGCCGCGATAGCTCCAGACGGTACTGTTTATTTCGGAAGCGAAGATATGATGGTATACGCTTTAAACCCTGATGGCACGGTTAAATGGAAATATCAGACAGGCAACCAGGTTCAGTCTTCACCAGCGCTGGGACCGGACGGGACAGTTTATATCGGGAGCTATGACACATATTTATACGCCTTGCATTCGGACGGCACGCTCAAATGGAAGTATCAAACAGGAGACATGATATATTCTTCGCCCGCACTTGGGCCGGACGGGACAGTTTATTTCGGAAGCAATGACAATAACATATACGCTTTAAATCCCGATGGCACGCTTAAATGGAAATATCTGACTGGCAACCAGGTGCAGTCATCGCCCGTGCTGGGCCCGGACGGGGTCGTCTATACAGGGAGTAACAACGGTATTTTATACGTGTTAAATCCAGATGGCACGCTTAAATGGAAATATCAGTCAGGCGACAGTGTGTTGTCTTCGCCGGCTCTGGGCTCGGATGGGACAGTCTATTTCGGAAGTAATGACACGAATCTGTACGCTTTGAATCCCAATGGTACGCTTAAATGGAAGTTTAAAGCCGGTGCCGGAGTGAATGCATCGCCGATTATTGGTCCGGACGGCAGTATTTATATCGGAAGCAATGATCATTATCTCTACGCGTTTACGTACCAGTCGAACCTTTCCTGGAGCGGAGAGCCGAATTATGTTTCAGCCGGGGTTAGCCCTTTGACAGGGTACACTGATCTGACGTCATTTAATTTCAGGATAAAATACACTGACCCCAACAATGCCCCTCCAACATCCGGATATCCCAAATTACATGTACTCAACAATAACGTGGAAATATCAAACAG
>CAZSIW010000217.1:0-1847 GCA_964606755.1 uncultured Elusimicrobiales bacterium
TCAACCAGACTGACAACGTGATAAATATAGATCACCACGCTCATTTCAACCACTTCGGGAAGATCAACCTTATAAATCCGAAAGCCTCTTCAAGCGCAGAACAGGTATACAACCTTTTCAAATATTTGAGAAAAGTGCCCACAAAATCAGAAGCAGAGTGTCTCTACATAGGGCTCATTACAGATACTGGTAAATTCCAGCAGGCGAATACTACAACGTCCGCCCTGGAGATGGCCGCAGAACTCGTGGGCCTGGGTGTTAAACCCACGTACATGAACGATAAGCTTTACGCCAGCAAAACGTTTTCGTCTTTGAGCTTGCTTGGGCTTGCTCTAAACCGCATGAAAGTGGACGACTGTAAAAAGATAGCCTATCTCCAGATAACACGGGATATGTACAAGAGCGCACATTCGAGCGTCCTTGAGACCGATGAGATAATAAACTATACGATGATGGTCTCCGGGGTGCTGGTAGGCGTGCTGTTCAGGGAAGAAGAAAGCCCTAATACGGTAAAAATAAGTTTCAGGTCCCGTGACGCTTTCGATGTGAATAAGGTGGCCAAAAATTTCGGCGGCGGCGGCCACAAAAATGCTTCGGGGTGCACCTTTATCGGAAATATTACGGATGCAAAACGGATCGTCCTTGCCTATCTCAGAGAAGCAGTCTCCTGCGACAACTGAAACCGCCTTCGGTATATTAAACATCAATAAACCAGCGGGGATCACTTCCTATGACGTGGTCAGCCGTGTTAAAAATATCATTGGAATAAAAAAAGTGGGCCACTGCGGCACGCTAGATCCCATAGCGGAAGGCGTGCTCGTAATACTTTATGGTAAAGCAACAAAGCTTCAGTCGAAGTTCATGGGCCAGGATAAGGTGTACACAACATCTCTGGTCCTTGGCGTAACGACCGATACCTACGACATATCGGGAAAAAATGTAAATAAAAGAGAAGTGCCGGAGCTGAGCCGGGAAAGGATCGTTGAAACGCTGAAGGGTTTTACCGGGAAAATAATACAGACGGTGCCGGCGTATTCGGCGGTGAAGTACGGCGGTAAAAGACTTTATTCATACGCGAGAGCCGGAATTGAAGTTATAAGGCCGAAACGCGAAGTTGAGATAAACGATATTGAACTGCTCGGGCTCGAAACTCAGGGGATGGAGATAAGGGTAAAGTGTTCCTGCGGAACTTACATAAGGTCCCTGGTTTACGATATAGGCGAGAAAATAGGCTGCGGAGCTGCTGTAAGAACGCTTGTGAGAGAAAAGTCAGGTTTATTTGAGTTGGTGGACACATTAAACATTTATAATATTGAAAGAATGCCTCGCGAAGAGGTGCTGGCAACCGGTCTTAAGAATTATGAAAAGTTCAGCGGTAACGATTGGAACATTTGACGGACTGCACGCAGGGCACAGGAAGCTGATCGAGAAGCTTGTCAATGTGTCCGAAAAACACGGTTTGAAGAGCGTTGTCGTCGCCTTTTCTTCTCCCGTCAAGGAGGTCAGCGGCGTGCTCACGACCCTTGATGAAAAGGTAAAACTCCTTAAGGCATACGAAATCGATGAAATACTTCTCCTTGAAAACACGCCCGATATATTAAACCAGTCAGCGGCTTCATTCTTTGACAACTTCCTGCACAAGAGGCTTAACACAAGACACCTGGTGGTGGGTGAGAATTTTGCTTTCGGCAAGGGCCGTGAGGGGAACATCCACTGGCTGAGGGAAAAGGGCGCCTTGAAAGGCATAAGAGTGGATGTGGTTAGGCCGGTTAGAAAGTTCGGCAGGGTCGTTTCTTCTTCCATGATAAGGGAACTGCTGGCAAACGGCGACACGGAAAAGGCTGCCG
>CAZSIW010000217.1:1857-4259 GCA_964606755.1 uncultured Elusimicrobiales bacterium
TGGGAAATGCGTATCCGGTCAGGGGCTCGGCAGAAAACTTGGTTTTCCGACTCTTAATCTCTCCGTCAAACCGGGCAAGCTTTTGCCTGTCGGCATTTTCGCGGGTCTTGTGGAGGCTGGGAAAGAGCTTTTTCCTTCTGCCATATTTATTGGCCGCAGGTCTACGGTCTCGAACAACGGCCTGATCTTTCCCGAAGCCCATCTCCTGGATTTCAAGGGCGACTGGAAAAAGAAGGATATAACGATACACCTGTTGTCGAAGATAAGAGATGAAAAAAAATTCAGGGATGTCAATGAGCTTGTAGAAAATATCAATAAGGATGTAGTCGCTGCCAGACGGTATTTCAAATTTGAGATCTGAGATTTGAGATGCGGCGGGTCTTCCCCGCCGCCCAGGAGGAAGCATATGAAAAAGTATGCAACTAAGGACTTGCGAAACATCTGTTTGATAGGCTCACAGGGCGAGGGTATGACCTCTGTGGCCGAAGCTCTGCTTTTCAATGCGAAGGTTACGAGCAGGCTGGGTAGTGTCGGCGAGGGCAACACCGTCTGCGATTATTCGGAAGAGGAAATAGAAAAAAAGATATCGGTCCACCTCTGCGTTTCGTTCTTTGAACACAACGACAAAAAAATAAACATGATAGCCTGCCCCGGCTACGGTGATTTTATCGGGGAAGTCTATGCCGCTCTTAATGTGTGTGATGCCTGCGTATTCGTGATAGGCGCCGATACCGGAGTCAATCCCGTCTCCGAAAACCTATGGGAGTATCTGGAACAAAACAAGATACCCACCGTAATTTTTGTCAACAAGTGCGATAAAGAGAACGTAAACGTCAAGAATATTCTCAGCGACATCAGAGAACGACTCAGTCCACAGGCGGTGGTGACAAGTATCACCAATGCCACCGGCGGCGCGTTAAACTCCGTGTCCGATGTTCTCGGACAGGAATCCGAGTGGAAAGAGGCGCTCGTGGAGATGATCTCTTCCTGCGACGATGTCTTGACTGAGAAATTCATTGATAGTAAACAGATCACCCCTGGCGAGCTCAATGCGGTCCTCAAGTCTGCTCTAAGGGAAAGAAAGATTTTTCCCGTCCTGTGCGGGAGCGCATTGAAAAACACAGGGACAAAGCAGTTAGCAGATTTTATCGCTGAATACTGCCCAGAACCGCGGGTGCTCAAAGACGACTCTGCTTTTTCGGGCCTTGTCTACAAGACGGTCAACGAGCCGGGAATGGGGCACCTCAACTTTATAAAGATATATTCCGGTACCATTGCGCACGGCGGCGACATCTATAACGCGACGAAAAACGTACGCGAAAGGATCGGGCAGATCTGTTTTATCCAGGGCAAGAAAAAGACTGACACCGATTCAGCGGGAGCGGGAGAACTGGTCGCTCTTTTAAAGCTCAAAGACACTCGTACCAACGATATCCTGGGTGATGAGAAAGCAAAGGCCGGAATACAACAGATCAGCTTCCCCGAACCTTTGTATAAGCGGGCGATAATAGCAAAAGCGAAGGGGGAGGAAGAAAAGATAGGTAACGCTCTTTCTATGTCCGTGATAGAGGATCCCACCCTGCACCACTATTTCGACAGCGAGACAAGAGAGATCGTGGTCTCGGGGATGGGCTCCGTTCAGCTGGAGATCATGGTAAAAAAGATAAAGTCCAGATACGGGGTGGAGGTGGAGCTGCATAAACCCCGCGTCCCGTATAAGGAAACACTGCACGGCAAAATAGAGGTGCAGGGGAAATACAAGAAACAGTCCGGCGGCCACGGACAGTACGGTGACTGCTGGCTGAGGCTCGAGCCGCTCGAGAGGAACAAGGGTTTTGAGTTTGTTAACAAGATCGTAGGTGGAGCCATACCAAAAAATTTTATTCCATCGGTTGAAAAGGGCGTAAAGGACGCGATGGAGCAGGGGATCATAGCGGGTTACCCTGTGGTGGATATGCGGGTTACTGTCTTTGACGGTTCCTATCACGATGTGGATTCGTCCGATATGGCTTTCAAGATAGCGGGCGCGATGGCGCTTAGAAAGGGTTTCGTTGATTGCAGACCCGGGATACTTGAGCCAATCGTAAATCTCGATGTGCATATTCCTGAATTATACATGGGCACGGTAATGGGCGACCTCAACTCCAGGCGCGGCAGGGTCCTTGGCATGGACAAGGCCGGCAAGAAGCAGCTGATAAAAGCGCAGGTGCCTCTGAGCGAAATATTCGAATATCCCACTGACCTGCGTTCCATGACAAAGGGGAGCGGCAGGTTCACGATGAAATTGTCGCATTATGAGGATTGTCCGCCGCAGATAGCCCAGCCGTTGATAGAGCTCTATCAGAAATCCAGGGCGGCAGGAGAGCTGGAAAAGTGACATAGCTGAAGCAGCGATGTCACCC
>CAZSIW010000217.1:4269-4781 GCA_964606755.1 uncultured Elusimicrobiales bacterium
GAGTGTAGTAATCGGGATCTTGCTTTTAAAAAAGTCAGGATTCCTTATTGCATTCGAAATTTCAACCCGGGGTAGAGTTTATTCTTATAATTTGATATAATAATGCTGCAACATTCCGGTACTGTGGATTCTACGGTATTGGGAAATTACGGCTGTTCGAAACTCGAGGGTGAAACCTTGAGAATTGGACGATTTTTCTGGGAGGAAAAATGGAATCAGGAAAGAAGAGTATCATCGAAGCGTACAAGACTCACCCAACAGACACAGGCTCACCGGAAGTTCAGATAGCGCTTTTATCAAACCGCATCAATTACCTGACGGAACATTTTAAGAGCCATGTAAAAGATTATTCATCGAGAGCGGGTTTTTTGAAACTCATCAGCCAGAGAAGAAGGCTGCTTGATTATCTCAAGAAACACGAACAGGATAAATATAAAGAGCTGATAAAAAAGCTTGACCTGAGAAAATAATCCCGCCATGGCGGGATTATCCGCCGGCTGTCTGGCGGATGT
>CAZSIW010000218.1:0-4754 GCA_964606755.1 uncultured Elusimicrobiales bacterium
ATTGTATTAATGGTTCAGCGTCTGATTGCTTTCTTTTGTTATAACCTATAATCATTGCATAATCTTTATTTTCTCGATACCAATTACAAGATCCGTGTAACTTTATGTAAAAATTCTTATGGAATTTATTCGCGCTATTTTCGATTTGGATTATGCTTTTTTCATTAGGAACTGGGTAATAATAATGATCCGAGAGTGCTTTTTTGTGTATATTAAATATATCGTTAACATCTATTTCTCTTGGAAATCCCGGAATATAAAAACCGATAGGAATACATCTTTCTACAAATAAATCTTGGTTTAACGTAAAAATGTAACTTTCCTCATGACCTTCTCTGAAGTTACCTATTAACTTATACCATTTCATCTGTATTTCATGTTTTGAGCCAAAATCACAATCCTTAACGATTTCATCTATCCAGTTATATGCAGATTTAGTTGCATCTTTCATTGAGCTTTGAATCTCTTTACTATATTCTATTCCTTTTAAACCTCCAAATATTATTTCATAATATGCTGCTTCAAAGTCAAAATATCTTACTTCATTTTGTTTGGGGAATATTTTAAACAAACTTTCTACTATTTCTGGATGCCTTTGAATCGACTTATTGTTATAGATATAAGACCACATTTCGTGAGCGAGTGGTGTTCCGATGTTATTAGTAAATCCCGCTCCTGTTAAAAGAACATGTTTATTGATTGTCATAGTATTTTTCCTTTTATATTTCGATTTATAATTCCGGAGACACCCACATTATACCGATCATCTCTTCCTCAAACATCAACAACACCCTTGCACCCGGGATAGCCCGAACAGCCCCAGAAACTTTGGCCGGTGTTTTTTCCGCTTTTGGCTGTGCGAAGCACCATAGCTTTCCCGCATTTCGGGCACGCCGGTATTTGGGCGGAATCTGTTTTACTCGCGGCAGCTCCGCTGTGCTTTTTTCGCTCGCGCTCCGCTAGGCGCGCCGCGGACAACTGCTCGCTGTAGCCGCCGCCTTCTACAAACTGCTTTTCCAGCGCGGCGATCTGCTGGTCAAGCAGGTAGTTCGCCTGGTGGATCAGGCAGATCAGCGCGTTCGCCCGCACAGCGGGGTTTTCGTTTTCCAGCCAGGGGGCATAAAGCTGCCATCTTTGTTGATCGGTCAGATCCGACAGATCGGCCGGATCAGATGGATCGGACTGATTGGCGAACTTCCTCGGCACCCGGCGCACAGCCAATGCTTCGGCGGAGTCCTGCGGCCACTGTTTAAGCTTGCGGTGGCGCAGAAAATCTTCAAAGTCGAGCAGAAGCTCCTCAAGGCTGGCGCGCGCAACGTTAACAAGGCGAAGCTCTGTCTGGGACGATGCGGCTGCCGCGCGGCTGCCCTCGGCGATGTTTTGCCGGCCCGAACGGGCCGCCTGCACCATCTGGTCAACGGTGCGTGAGCGGGGATCGAGGAATTTCTCGCAGAACCAGTATGTGCCATCATATACAATGGTCGCTGTTTGAAAACTGCAGGAACCGCGGTAACCGCCGCTTGGCCTTAGTTTAGGCATTTCATACCCCTTAACAACAAAAAGCGCACACTGGTATAGTGTGCGCTTACATAATTTATTTAGTTACATTCCCGATCTTTGACCAACTTCCCGAGCCCGGCATGCACTCCCCCCGTAGGATCGTTGTAAATATGGATAAATTCTATCGCTTTGGAATGCAAAAGTCAAACAATTCCAACTATAAGTTTAGCCCTGTTTATCTTTCCGCAGGGCGATCCTCCTGAGCCTCCACGTGTTTTGTTCACGCCTGTCGTTCGAGCTCATTATTTCTTTTATGGAACCGGATATTCTTTTCCTTTCCTGCGCGGAAACACTGTCCAGCACATACTTTTCTTTCTCCCAGACGCTTATGGTGTTCGGGTAAAACATGGCGGCCGCATCGCAATTCTTTACGGGAAGCTCCACGCATTCGTTCATCAAAATAGCCGCGTTATACACGCCGAGCGACAGCGTTTCCCCAATATAGAGCCTTGCGCCCTGCGAGGAGATGAGGCCCCTGTTTATTTTCTGGTATTTCCTAAAGGCGTCGATCTCTGTTTCAACCCCTTCGGTTTCATCGATAAGCATGATGCCGCCCGGGTTCAACTCTTTCACCCACCTGTTTATGAGCCCGACCGGATCACACAGATGAGACAAAAGAAAACGCAAATATATCACATCTGGTTTGACAGGAAAAGGAGTCTTCGTCACATCGTGTTTCAAAAACTTAAGCGGCTTGAACCGTTCGGATGCCATTGTGACAAATACCTCAGACTGATCGAACCCGTACACTTCACTTGCGCCGGAAGCTTCGGCCAGCATTTCGGTGGTAAAACCGGGCCCGCAGCCCAGATCTACGGCAGTGCCTGCCGGATACTTGATAAATTCTTTTACAAACTTGAGCGCGTGAGGGTTGAAAACTTCAGCCATCTTTTCAAGCCTTTTCGCCGCGGTGTTGCCAGTGCCGTATGTGTATCTCATATTTATTCCTCAAAAACTACGTGTTTGCAGGTTTCGTCCTGCGCGTATCTTGTCTGATAAATTACTATTCCGGCAATAGTCAGCACTATCCCCGCGGTCTGTACAAGCCCGCAGGGTTCTCTGAAGAAAATTATCCCCCACACCGTTGCAAGCACAGGCTGGAGAACCAAAATAAGGCTGCCCTCGTGAGCGGGAATGCTGGTTATGTTAGTGTTTATCATGTACCAGCCGATAGTCTGGCACATTAGAGCCGTTATGGCCATTATAACGTGGCTTTTTACCCCGCCAACAAATAGCGCGTCGTGGTCTATACCAATGCAATAAAGCGCTATATAAATAGAAGAGGCAAGAAAGACAACCGTGAGAGACAACAGCTCGGGATAATCGTCCCGCGAAAGCATTTTGGCGTACCTCAAACCGATCAGCAAGCCTGCGTATGTGATACCCACCACAATTCCAAGCAGGTATCCCATGTTCCTTGTTACGCTCACGATCGCCGGCGGCATAAGCATATACAACCCCGAAAGGACGATGGCGACAATGAAGTAAAACGCCTTCGGGATGCACTCCCTGAAAACCACGGCGGCGAACAGCGTGACGAAAATTATCTGCGAGTTGCCCAGAAACGTGGCCGGCCCGGCGCCGAGATAGATTATCGTCTTGTGCCAGAAAACGAGGTCAATACCGAGAAACACCCCGGCTATAATCGAGGGCCAGAGCCACTTCGTGTGCTTGACGCCGAACTGCGATTTAAACCTTGCAAGTGAAAACATCAAAAAGAACAGCGCCGCGTAGGCCGACCTGTAAAATGCGCTCACGCTCGGCGTAAAGCTCACCATTTTTACAGCGAGAGGCGAAAAACTTATCGCCGCTACGCCGGTTATCAATCCCCAATACCTGTTGTTATTCATAATATGTTTTTTCCTTTATATTTCGTTAAATATTTCTTCATCACCGGAGACCACGCGTCCAAAGCCCTGGCTTTCTTTTTTCCGGTAAAGACTGAATGCGCAACTCCGGAAGGAACCGCTATCGCTTCCCCCTCCCGCACGCAAGTTGTCGACTTTTTGGTTTTAAAGAACAGCTCCCCTTCTATCACAAAAGTTATCTGCTCGCTCTTGTGGCTGTGAGTTTCAAAAACAAAGTTCGGCCCGGCTTCGAAATAAGTAAGCATAGCCTTATTCAAAGATACTCCAAAATACTTTGACCCGGAGCTGTCGCCGGACATTCGTATTTTATCTTTTGAGAAGTATTTTATCTTGTTCATTTCTGTGCGCCTCCATTTCCCTTTTCACGAAATAGGCTATTACCTGCCTGTAGACACCTTCTATAAAATCCGGGCTGATGTTGCTGCAATAGGCCCACGTTCGCCTTGTCTTGAGCATCTGCTCGACCCTCTCTGCCGCCCTGACCTCATCCGCGTTCTTTTTGAATTTCGCGGCCTCTCGAACATAAACAGCCCTCTCGCCTAATAATGTTATTATTTTTCGGTCTATCTCGTCTATTCCCGTTCTGATCTGATTTATATCCCTGCACTCGTTTGGAGTTGTCATATTAGCGCCCTCTCTTTCCGCCATATTCATATATAAATAAAAAACCCCTGCCGGCTTCTTCTGCCGACAGGGGTTTTGAACTGATCTTCTTAGTTATACAACATCATCCCACCGGCACAAAACAACAAACACGAGCAACAACCATACCTTTGCTCGCTTTACGTGTTTTGATACTGATGTAATGCATCTGTTCATTTCCATAATATTCTCTTCTTGTGTCTAATATTTAGCTTATTTTTTGATTTGTGTCAAGTTTATGATATAATGGTAATTCATTTTTAACCAGTCGTAAGTCATAAGTTGTAAGTAGTAAGTCTTTGACTTTATCTTACGTCTTACCACTTACGACTTATAACTAAAAAAGGAACTATAAAATGCTCAGCACGGAAAACATAACCCTGTCGTACTCAAAACGGATACTCTTCGATGACGTCAACATAAAATTTACGCCGGGCAACTGCTACGGCATAATAGGCGCCAACGGGTCGGGCAAGTCGACGTTCTTAAAGATACTCGCGGGCGAGATCGAGCCCACACATGGCACGGTATCCATTACGCCCGGCTCAAGAATAGCGATGCTCAAACAGACCCATTTCGAGTTCGACGAGTTCCCGGTGCTTGAGACAGTCATCATGGGGCACAAGGAACTGCACTCCATAATGAAGGAAAGAGACGCCATATACGCGAAACCCGAGTTCAGCG
>CAZSIW010000219.1:0-4736 GCA_964606755.1 uncultured Elusimicrobiales bacterium
TCGTAAAGTGTTGCTGGGGTCTGGTTTGGCCAGAAAAGAGTGTAGTTCGGCGGAGTATATCTGTCATAGCAGAGCTTGAAATCTACGTTCTTGGAATATGCGTATTTCGCCGCGAGGTCGAGTTCTATACCCAGAGTAAAATCAGCGCCGAAGATCTTCTCAAATCCGGATGCTTCGGGCGCTCCCGCGGGTCCCTGGGACGCGGAAAAAAGAAAATAAGCAATAATGAAATCCCAGCCATAGATTGGCGAAAAATCGGTTCCCACGTTTAAAGTGTCAATACCCGAATAATCGGCGGGGATCGGAAAAAATGAATCAGCGGTCGTTGCGGAAAAAAGCTGTCCGTAGCCGGCTCGTTCGAGGCCGTCAAATTTCTTTGTCAGGTTAGAAGAGAACTGATTGTCGTCATCTGTCAGCGAAGACGGTTTTGTGTTCCCGCTCGCGACCGAAAAAAGAGCATAGGCGGTGACTTTGCCGAGTTTCGTATGGTCGCCAGTCAGCCTTCCTGACGCCCTGTAGCAGTATCCGTCAAAATTGATGTTTGTGTTTGCGTTGTCAGTTTCACTCACAAACCCTTTTTCCTCTGCTGCTTCAAATTGATAGCCCATTGCTTTTTCACTTCTTCCAAATCGCAGGTCATAAAACTTCTTGAGTATTTCGGTTGTCCCTATTGTATTGATGCCGCGTGTGTATGTTGTTCCCGATTTGTCGTCATCTTGGAAATATGACAGTTCTATTAGATTCCTTTTGTATTTGATTTTTCCTACAAAACCAATAAGGTTTTCGTCCGTATCTGTGTTCACGCCTTCCTGGACTTTTGCGGTGAATATTTCCGCTTCCCAGGGGAACGGAATATTATAATATCCGTGCAGTTTTAGCGCAAAAAGGCCCGCCCCGTTATCGGACACTATTAAACCGTCGCCATATTCAAGCGATTGTTTCCCTACGGTAAGATCAATGGGCATATCCGCCAGTTTGGAGACCTTTACGTAGGCATTTTCGATAAAAGGTGTAAAGTCTGTTTTGGCGTAGGGGTAAACGCCAAGGCTGTTCAGTGTCTGGGATGAGCCGGCAATGCCTAGGGCGGTTATCTTCGAACCTATCTCAATATCAGGTTTCAAGTCCGCGGATATCCCCAGCGACAATCGCTGGCTGTAGTACGCGGTCGAGCTTGAGCTGTTGAGGTCAAAACTTGTGTTAGCGTAGGATAACCCGCGGACGCGGTAGTCGGTAGTGATGTTCAATACATCGCTAAAACAGTTTGAAGAAACCAAGGAGCAGGCGGCTCCCGCCATTAGAACATAAATCCATTGATTTTTCATGGGCACATTCTATCAAAAATATAGATTATCGTCAAACATACGCACAGTCTATTTACCTTCAAGACAAACTGAACAAAAAAATCACCCGCATATTAAATGAGAGTGATCCTTTGTAAGTACTTTGACTGTCTTGGTTCGCAACGAATCAGCCTTACGCTCTTTCGTTCTTTGTCTGGCAGGATATGCAATACCTTACCCACGGTATAGCTTCAAGCCTTGCAAGCGGTATCTTTGCGCTGCAGGACTCACAAACTCCGTACTTGTCCTTGTCAAGCTTGGCAAGAGCGGTCTCTATCGCGTCGAGAGTCTGTTTTTCCGCGTCTGTCAATTCGAAAAGAAGCTCCTTCTCGGAGTTTTGAGAGGCGCTGTCGATCTCGTCGCCTATCTCCGCGTCCTGCATGTCGAACTCTTTTTTTGAATGCACTATGTGAAGAAGGTCTTCCCTCTTTTCAATGAGCATCTTTTTTAATTTTTTAACTTCTTTCTGGTTCATGTTTGGTGTCTCCTTCCCAATCCACACTTTATCTCGGATGCGCAAGCACAAGATAATTTAGCAGACTTATTTTTAATTTGCAACTACTTTAACTGTTTTGAGAGTATCGCCTTCCTGTCCGCTAACCCTTATGTCTTTTGCCGACATGTCCATAAGGTACTCGCATATTTCTTTCGTGATGCGTTCTCCCGGGATCAGCACGGGTATTCCGGGTGGGTACGGAGTCAATGTCTGTGCCGATATCTGTCCCGCGGCCTTGCTCAACGGAACGCGTTTTGTCTTTGAAAGAAGGAATACGTCCCTGGGTATCATTACCATGTCTGTCGGCAAATAAGGGATCTGTAGTATCCAGTTTTCCTGATGGCCGTGGTATTTGTGGTCGATATACTCAAGCGCGCTGACCAAGGCTTTAACGTCTTTTATGTCGGAACCGATGCCCATTATCGCTATAAGATTGAATATGTCTGCGCAATCGATTTGGATATTATACTCTTTTGCCAAAATATCCGCAATATGGTAGCCGGTAAAACCGGAGCGGGTGACGTTGATCGTAAGTTTCGTGAGGTCGAGGTCATACCCGTGTTTCTGGATGTCTTTTCTCGTTAGGCAGGAGAAGCTGGATATCCTGTTTATTTTCCTTCTTCCGTGGTCAGCGGCCCGGATTACTTTGTCTAGCATCTTCTCGCCCACCAGCGCTGCCTGCCTTCTCGCCAGGTCAAGGCTCGCGAGGATCAGATAGTTGGGACTGGTAGTCTGCGCCAGTGACACTATTTTTTTAACCTTGTTGACATCTATCAGGTCTGAATTGAAGTGAAGCACCGATCCCTGGGAAAGGGCCGAGAGGATCTTGTGCGTCGACTGGACAACTAGGTCGGCGCCCGCGTCAACCGCCGATATCGGAAGGTTAGGGTGGAACTTAAGGTGCGGTCCGTGCGCTTCATCGACAAGAAGGATCTTTCCCCTCTGGTGGCAGAGCTCGGCTATTTTGATGATGTCCGTAGTAATGCCGTTGTAAGTCGGGCTGGTCAGAAATACCGCTTTTGCTTCGGGGTATTTGTTCAGCGTTTCTTCAACCTGCTCGTAAGATGAGTCGAATATAATGTCAAGGTTCTGGTCTATTTTCGGTTGTATCCATATCGGCCATACTCCCGCGAGTATTATGCCTGACATTATGGATTTGTGTGCGTTGCGCGAAACAATTACCGAATCTCCCGGCTTGCAGGCAGCGAGGAACATTATCATGTTTCCGGACGATGAACCGTTGACAAGGAAGAAAGAGTTTTTTACCCCGTAAAGGCTGGCGAAAAGTTCCTGGGCCTTTTTTATAGGGCCGGTCGGATCGTGCAGTGAGTCGACCTCAGGGAAGACCGTCACGTCAAAATAATAGACGTTGCGTCCAGTGAAAGATTTCAACTGCTTGTCAATGCTCTGCCCGTTCTTGTGGCCGGGAGTGTGGAAAGACGTGACGTGTCGTTTCGCGTGCCCCAAAAGAGTCTCGAAAAGCGGTGCCTGATTTTGCCTGTTATTGCTCATTTGTTTTTCTTTTTATGAAGCGGTTTGTTTGTCTTTTTGTGAACCGCTTTCCTTTTTTGATGTACGGCAAGTGCTTTTAACGCTGGAGTTGCCTGTGCTGCCGGTACCGGCTGGGCAGAGGGCGTGACTTCCTGTATCTCGGTCTTAAGGCCCATCTTGTTCAAAAGGTCCAGGAACGGGTCCGGGTCGAGCTCTTCTACGTTAACCATCGTTTTGACGTCCCAGGCACCCTTTGCCACAAGTATCGCTGCCGCTATGGGCGGTACACCAGCGGTATAACTGATAGCCTGTGACTCGACTTCTTTATAACATTCCGCGTGATCGCAGATATTATAGATAAAAACTTCCCTGTCGACGAGATTTTTCTTTCCCTTAATCAAATTCCCTATACATGTCTTTCCCGTGTAGTTCGGCGCAAGGGAGGACGGGTCGGGCAGAACAGCTTTTACAACTTTTAGTGGAATGACTTCAAGCCCCTCGGCTGTCTTGACCGGTTTTTCCGAGATCAACCCGAGCTTTGTGAGAACGGTGAATACATTTATATAATGGTCGCTGAAACCCATCCAGAACCTTATGCTGTCAGCGTCGATGTTCTTGGACAGAGAGTGCAGCTCATCATGCCCGTTTAGATATACCGTCTGGCTGCCCACCACGGGAAAATCAAACACCTTTTTCGTGGTGTGGACTTTTTTCTCAACCCACTTGCGGTCTACCCATGTCCAGACTTTCTTGAACTCCCTGAAGTTGATCTCGGGGTCAAAGTTTGTTGCGAAATATTTGCCGTGGTTCCCGGCGTTCACATCCATTATATCTATGGTGTCTATCGTGTCGAAAAGATGCTTGACTGCGTATGAACAGTAGGCGTTGACTATACCGGGGTCAAAACCTACGCCGAGTATCGCCGTGATGCCGTTTTCCCTGCAGCGGTCCTTGCGTTTCCATTCATAATTGGCATACCATGGCGGGTCTTCGCAAACCTTGCCTGGCTCTTCGTGTATCGCGGTGTCCATGTATACGACACCCGCCTGTATGCAGGCCTCAAGGATCGACATGTTCAAAAACGATATGCCGAGATTAATGACGATCTGGGAGCTTGTTTCTCTAATTAGATTCACCATGGAAGGAACATCCAGGGCGTTGACGGAACGGGAGTATATTTTTTTGCTCTTGTCTTTTATGTTGTTTTTCTTGTGGATGCTTTTTATGATGGCATCGCATTTCGACTGCGTCCTGGAGGCGATGCAGATGTCACCCAGCACATCGTTATGCTGTGCCGCCTTGTGCGCCGCAACGTGTGCGACTCCGCCGGCACCTACAATCAAAACGTTTTGTTTCATGATCTCCCGTCCCTCCCTTTTACGACAGATTATGTACAAAATCTTTATAGT
>CAZSIW010000220.1:0-4704 GCA_964606755.1 uncultured Elusimicrobiales bacterium
TTATCACTGATTAAAAGAGCAAGGAAAGAGAACGATATAGTCGTTGTTTCGATATTCGTCAACCCTTCCCAGTTCGGGCCGAACGAAGACTATTTGCGCTATCCGCGCCCTTTCAAGAAAGACGCGGCGTTGTGCCGCAAAGCCGGTGTTGATTATATCTTCGCGCCCGTGCCGAAAGACATGTATACTGATGGATACCAAACCTGCATCAATGTGGCAGATATGTCACAGCTTATGTGCGGAAAATTTCGGACTGTGCATTTTAAGGGCGTGGCAACGGTGGTGGCCAAATTGTTCAATATCGCCGCTCCCGATCGGGCATACTTCGGGATGAAGGATTTTCAACAGTTAAAAATAATTGAGCGAATGGTCAAAGACCTGAACATTCCGGTAAGAGTTGTGCCATGCCCGATAGTCCGTGAAAAAGAAGGCCTCGCTCTTTCTTCGAGGAATCAGTATTTATCACAGCGGGAGCACGACGACAGCCTGACAATTTCGAAGGCGTTGAGGGAAGCGGCCGCTGCGGCAGGAAAAGAAAAAAATGCCGAAAAAATAAAAAGGTTAGTGTCCGACAGGATAAAAACCATAAAAAACGCTAGAATTGATTATGTGGTGGTTTCGGATCCCGAGAGTTTGGAAGAATTAATAGTCATCAAGGGCCCTTTCGTAATAGCGGCAGCGGTCTGGGTGGGCAAGACCCGGCTGATAGACAACATATTGGTTAATACTAAGAGATGATAAAAACAAATTATCTGGTCATTGGTTCAGGGATCGCCGGTATATCTTTCGCCTTGAGGGCGAGCGAGGCGGGCTCTTCAGTCGCGCTTGTTTCGAAAAGAAGTCTTGAGGACGGGTCATCCGTGTACGCTCAGGGCGGCGTGGCGGCCGTGTGGGAAAAGGAAGATTCATTCAGGGACCACATAAACGATACTATTGTGGCGGGCGATGGCCTGTGCAAAAACGAGGTCGTGGAGATCGTAATCAAGGACGCGCCCGAAAGAATAAAAGAACTGATAGAGATGGGCGTGGAATTCACAAAGAAAGGCGACAGCGCCGCTTCCGGTGGTGGAGCCGGGCAGGAAGGCGATGACAGTTTTGATCTGGGGCTAGAGGCGGCGCACAACCACAGGCGGGTTTTCCACTGCGGTGACATGACAGGCAGGGAGCTTGAGCAGACCCTGATAAAAAAATTAAAACAGTCAAAAAATGTTCAGGTCTTTGAAAATCACATAGCCATAGACCTCATAACCACAGGCAAGATGCTAAAGAATTTCCAGGGGAAAGATGAGAAATGCTGGGGCGCGTATGTTCTCGACAGGAAAGCGGGAGAGGTAAGGACTTTTATTGCGGACGTCGTGGTCCTTGCCACAGGCGGGGCGGGGAAGGTCTACCTTTATACCTCAAACCCGGACGTCGCGACAGGCGACGGGATAGCCATGGCATACCGCTGCGGGGCGAATATAGCGAACATGGAGTTCATCCAGTTCCATCCGACTTGCCTCTTTAATCCCAAGGCGAAATCATTTTTGATATCCGAGGCGGTAAGGGGCGAAGGCGGGGTGCTAAGACGCATGAACGGCGAGGCATTTATGGAAAAGTACCACCCCATGAAAGAGCTGGCGCCCAGGGATATAGTCGCCAGGGCCATAGACGCGGAATTAAAAAAAACAGGTGATGAGTACGTCTGTCTTGATATAACCCATAAACCGAAAGATTTTATAGTTAACAGGTTTCCCAATATTTACAAAAAGTGCCTTGAGTTTGGCGTGGATATGGCGAAAGATCCCATCCCTGTGGTTCCCGCGGCGCACTATACCTGCGGCGGGGTCGTTACGGATACTCACGGGCGCACGAGCATCCATAACCTCTATGCCGCAGGCGAGGTGGCGTGCACCGGCCTGCACGGCTCCAACAGGCTTGCCTCGAACTCGCTTCTTGAAGCTCTTGTTTTCGCGAAGAGAGCTTTTGACAATTCCCGGGAGCTGGTCGGTAAGGAAGATGTCAAGATCGAAATACCGAGGTGGGATTCGGGCAGCGCGAGGGACAGCGACGAGCTGGTCGTTATTACACAGAACTGGGAAGAAATAAGGCACCTTATGTGGAACTATGTCGGTATAGTCAGGAGCGATAAGCGGCTGGCCCGGGCGGCAAGGCGCATAGAACTGCTTCTGCACGAAATCGTAGAGTATTACTGGGATTTTATAGTGGTCAGCGATCTCGTGGAGCTTAGAAACATCGCGACCGTAGCCGAGCTTATTATTAAGTGCGCACAGATGAGAAAAGAGAGCCGCGGGCTGCATTATAACATCAATTATCAGCAAAAACTTGAAACACCGTCCGATACGGTCGTCTGCAGGTTCAAGGAGGGCGCTTAAATGGAGAACGAACGCGATGACCGCAAAAAAATGGCGAATCTCCTTGGCCACGAGATAAGGAATGTCCTCGCCAATTTCATGAACGCGTCCTATCTGCTGAGGCAGGAGGTCCAAAAACTCGTGGCGCTCGACCATTTAAGCAAGGCACCCAAATACCTGGATATCATGGAGCGAGGCATAAACAATATGAACTCCATAGTCCAGGACATACTGGACTACTCTACCTCAAGGATGCCGTCGTTCGTAAGCACCGATATAGGCGAGTTGTGCCGGAGCGCCATAGAAGAGACAAAAGCTCCGGCCGGAATTAAAACCGAGATGAAGGTATCAGCGACGTTAATAGCTGTTGTTGATCCCGATGAATTAAAAAGAGCTGTCAAAAATATTTTAAAAAATGCCGTTCAGTGTTTTGAAGAGAATGGGCAGGGCGTCGTTAAACTTACCCTGTCGCAGGACAACGCGTCGGGCAGTTTTGTCATGGAGATTTCTGATAACGGCCCGGGAATAGACCCTGTTATGATGAACAAGGTCACCGAACCGTTTTTTACTACAAAAAGCAAAGGGCTCGGCCTCGGCCTGACCAATGCCAAGCGAATAATAGAGGAAAGGCACGGCGGAAAACTTGGTGTTTCAAGCGTGCCCGGAAATGGAACAACGGTAAAGATCGAGCTGCCGTTAAAACGTTAGAGTCTTCCGCCATACTTCTTATGCTGGTTTAACAGGAGTTGTTTGATGAGCGTATTGTCAATTATTGTGGTTGATGACGATGTAAATTTCTTAAGCACTCTTTCTGATATCCTCAGGTCTCACAACTGGAGCGTGGATGTCGCGGACAGCGGCATCAAAGCGATCGAGATGGTGAAGCAGAAGCATTATGATATAGCTTTTCTAGACGTGAACATGCCGGGTATCGATGGGATCGAGACGTTCTCCCAGATAAAAAAGATACGGCCGGATATGGTCACTTTCATGATAACGGGAGAGACGCTCGAGAAAGTCCAGGGGCTGGTGGGAAAAGGCGTCTCCTCCATAATGCAGAAACCGGTCGATGTGAATAAGATCATCGACACGGTGTCGCAGCTCGAGAAAGGGAAGAAGGATGAAGTGATCCTCATCGTCGATGACAACGAGGATGACAGGAACATGCTCTCGGATATCCTCACCAAAAAAGGGTTCAGGGTCATGGCGGCAAAGACCGGTTTTGAAGCGATAGAACACGTCAGGAGCGATAAATTCGACGTGATATTGCTCGACATCAAGCTGCCCGACATGGACGGCATAACCGTGCTCGAGAAGATAAAAGAGATAAAGCCTTCTTCCGGCATCATCGCGATAACGGGCTATAGTCTCGACGGCGTTATCGAGAATATAATCAACAAGGGCGCTTATACGTGTTTTCTTAAGCCGTTTGATGTGGAGATGCTTTTAAACGACGTCAACTATATCATAAAAAGCAATGCCAAAAGAGAGATCGAAGGGCAGAAACCGGCCGACGCACCCCTCATCCTGATTGTTGAGGACAATGAAGACATACGCGTCTCGATGCTTGAGGTCCTCGAGTCAGAGGGTTACAACGCCAAAACCGCGGGAAGCGTGCCGGAGGCTGAAAAAATGATAGAGGAGTATGTGTTTGACCTCGTGCTTTCCGACCTTTCGCTGGGCAACCAGTCTGGGCTCGCACTGGTCGAGAGTGTCAGGAAGAGGAACAGGTTCGCCTGTTTTATCCTTATGACCGGTTACGGTAGCATGGAGACGGCGCTCGAGGCTATCAAGAAAGACGTAGACGAGTATATACTCAAGCCTGTCAGGCCGCACGACCTGGTGAACAAGGTAAAGACATATATAGAGAAAAGCAGGCTGAACAGGGAAAAGAACGAGCTGGTAAAAAGGCTGCAGGAATCAAACGTAAAGCTCATGGAGCTTTCCAATACAGACGAACTTACCGAGGTGAACAATAGAAGGTATTTTTTTGACCAGCTGCACATCGAGATGCAGAGGGCGGTAAGGCAGAAAAGTTATATGAGCCTGCTCATGTGCGACGTGGACGGGTTCAAAACGTTTAACGATACCTACGGCCACATGGAAGGCGACAAGCTGTTAAAGGAGATCGCCCGCCTGCTCAAGTTCTCTCTCAGAAAATACGTGGACCAGATTTTCAGGTACGGCGGCGACGAGTTCGCGATCATCGTTCCAGGTCTGAAAAAGGAAAACGCGTTCAATCTGGCGGAAAGGATAGTTTCCAAAATAACCGGAGCCCTTGAATCTAAAAAGATAGGCATAAGCATAGGAATAAGCGTGCTTTCTTCCGAGAACAAGGACATATCTTTGA
>CAZSIW010000221.1:0-4676 GCA_964606755.1 uncultured Elusimicrobiales bacterium
AAGAAGATCGTATTTCGACTGGTTCTCTGAGTAGCCCGGGGTAAGCGACTCGCAAACCTCGGAACAGTACTGCGCCAGAACGTGCCGTCTCCAGTCCAGAACGAGGCTCGGGAAATGCGACAAAATCTTTGCGCCCGTCACCTTCGCCCTCGCGTTCGGGGACATCATGTAAAGCATGAACTCGCTTTCCACTACCGGCTCGGTCGCCGTGCCTAGCTTGGCCTTTATCTTTTTGGCGCCCGGCGCCACGGCGGATATTTTTCCCCACTCTCTCGTGTAGAGCACGAGGAGCTTGTCGGCCTCAGATATGATCTGTGAGCGCAGGATAAGAGCATTGGTCCGGTGGTGCATATTTTGTTTTTCTATTATATCATTTTTATCGAGGTTATCGACAATGATTGATTGAAATTTTTCGTCAGGTGGCCGGAATGTCATTCCCCGGCTTGCCTGCCCGCCTTCGCTAAAGCTACGGCGGGTAAGCCAAAATAAGATTATGATGTAGTCTTTGCCTTAGATAAGTAGTGTGTCCACGGAATTCTTACGGATTTTTTATCAAATTCTTTTGGTAAGCATCAGTTGTATGCCATCGTTGTGCCTGGCAATTTTAAAGCCGAGGTCTTGTTTATTTAACGCAGTATCTTCATCCTTGTTGAAAAGGTAATCTAAGATAAAATACCCCCCGGCAATTATCGCAACGCCGCCTATTACGGCTTCGGTGTCGTTTTTATCTTTTGTGCCCATAACCTGCGCGTAAATCGGGGTATGGTTAATAGAATAGATCGAATAAGAGAAAGTCGTCGGTATTGCTGACGTAAAATTGGTGTCATCCGGAAGTGTCCATGTTTCGCTTTGCCCGGGGGTTAGGGGTGTTGCCGTGTTCAATGCGGTCGCAGACACAACAGCTGAATCTACTACGCCATTAGCGTCGACGTATTGGCCAAGAATCGATATATTTGACAGGTTTGTGTTACCGGTGTTCGTTATAGTGCCCGACACATTAGTGACGCTGTTATTATAATATCCTGATACAACTGTTGTTGTAACTGTTTGTTTGGTGTTGGCGATGGAATAAGACGCGTTAGAAACGTCTTGTGTCTCAAGGTCATTCACGCGCTGAAGCCCGTCTACAAGGCAGAAGGTGCCGGCAGCCGCAAGAGCGATCCCGTACCAGAACATTGTCTTTTTTCTTTTGCTGCTCGATATTGTAACAGGCTTAATAGTTTCTGTTTTGACTGTCACCAGCATGTCCGCGATATCAGAACAAGTTGCCTTGAGACTGTCCAGGGTGTCCGCGTTAGTGGTGAGGGAAGACGCCGTATAGCCGTTTCCCACATTTAACATTTTTATATGCAGGTAATAGTGCGCGTTGGTTTTTTCAACGTTCCCGACGACTATTTTCTGGCAATTCAGCATTTTTCCAATTTTCACAGCGCATTCATCCGAGCTGCAGTCTGACAACTGCAATTTATTATCCGCGAGAGTTTGTTCAATTTTGGCGTGGTCAACCATGTCAAACCCATGAGATTTGCTAAGGGCGTCATACAGGGAATTATAAACCTGCGACATTCCCTCCGCAGGAACATCTTTTGCGGTTAAATCCAAAACAGCTAAAGTGGGGTTTTTTGAAGCGAACGCGCAAGGCAGCAACGAAAAAACGAGCAAAACAGCGAGCAGTATTTTTTTCATAGTACCATATATTATAAAAACATTATCCACCATGTCAATTTTACGCGCGGGGTTGAGCAACAGGAAACGTTTCTGTAAGCGCCTCCGTTCTCTATTACGGGCGCACATATTTGCCCGCCCTCTTGTTCGCACTGTACCCATTTTTAGTTAACCAGTTACCCTGTTCGCCAGTTAAAAACTGGTTAACTGGCAAACTGGCAAACTGTGATGTTATTGACTTCCTTATCCCCTTTTCTCTATTCTCTGATTTTATCATTCCCCAAACTTCTCTTTATACCGCTTTATCTGCTCATCTATCATTTTTATCAGATTTTCACGGCTCTGTCCGGTTTCCACGATCTGTCTTTCCATATCCTTGTCAGACTTGTCTATAAGCGCCTGCCTTTTCCGGTTGAGGTCATCTATTATCGGCTGTGCCTGATTCCTTAGCTTAGCTTTTTCCCTGGCCCTCTCGGCCTCTGCCGCCGCTTGGGAACTATCACCCGCTTGGCCGGATGAGGTTGGCGTGGCCTTGCCGGCATCTGTGGAAGCAGTTTGAGTTGAAAGCGGTGTGTCGCTATTAATACCCGTCCCCTCCGGCGCCTGGGTTGTGGGCTTCAGCTTGCTTTTGGTGTTTACCTTCCCCTGCTGTTTTTTTAGCCACTTTTTGTGGGCCTCTTTTAATCCCTTCGCCAGCTCATCAGTGGCAACCCCTTCCGGATAATCACCTATTATATGTATACCCTTAGCCGACTTGACTATCCTAAACCCACCCGGGGCGGCATTGCCGCCTATATCGCCTGACTCTTTTATATTTTGCTCTGGATTTTCAATCATTTTATCAATAAGCGAGCGCGTGGCATTCCAGCTTAAATTCTTTGAAATGATAGTTTTTGATACCTCTTCCCGCTGTTCATCGGACCCCAAGCGCACCAGCTGTATCGCATGAGCCCTGGACAATGTATTTTGAAATACATACTCCTTAACGGACTGCGGCAACTGCAAAATACCTATGGATTGGGTAACATACACCCTGTCCCTGCCCACCCTTTCCGCTATCTTTTCGTGGGTCCAAATTTCAGGGTTAATCAGCCTCAGGTGCTGGAAACCCTCGGCCTCTTCCATTGGGTTCAGCCCCTCGCTCTGGGCGTTCTCAACCAACCCATCGACCGCGGCATCACCCTCATCCCCCACTTCCACAATGATGGCAGGGATAAACTCTATCCCGCCAGCCTTGAAAGCCCGCAAACGCCGTTCGCCGCATATCAATTCATACCACTCGCCGCCAGGCCCGGCCCCCTCCGGCAAAGGGTTCGGCGCAGGCACCACCCGAACCAGGATAGGCTCCAAAAGCCCGACCTGCTTTATGGAAGCGATAAGGCCATTCATGCTTTCCTCATTGAAGTATTTGCGAGCTTGATGCCTGGAAGGAAGAACCCTGTTCACCGCTATCATCTTCACAACAGGCGCGTTGTCATCCATGCCGAACTCCTTATTCTAAACTTAAATATGCGAAGTCCCGTGGCGGGACATCCCCACAATAAATCAGTACCAGGTACGGAGTACCGAGTAAGGAACAGAAAGATGGCGTCGTTCAACCCGGTTCTCAGCACTCCGTACTTCGTACCCCGTCACTTACCGGCCGTGTTGGTTTCAACCCATGTGGCGAACGCCTGCAAAAACTTAGCCAGAAATTCCCTTGTTGAATCGTTATTTGGGTTGCCGCTTTCATCAAAAATATTCGCGGCATTGCCGATGTAGGCTTCGGGCTGCTGCATGGTGGGGATATTAAGAAACACCAGCGACTGGCGCAGATGATGGTTCGCGCCGAACCCGCCTATCGCGCCGGGAGAGACGCTCATAACGGCGCCCGGCTTGCCATTCCAAACACTTTTCCCATAAGGACGTGACCCGACATCTATCGCATTCTTAAGAACCGCCGGAACTGAGCGATTATATTCCGGCGTGACAAACAAAACCCCATCAAACTTAGCCAGGCTTTCCCGAAACTGAACCCAGGCAGCGGGCGTATTTTCCTCAAGATCCTGATTATATAAAGGAAGCCCGCCGATCTCCACAATTTCAAGCTTCAGCGATTCAGGCGCAAGCCCGATAAGCGCCTTTGCCATTTTCCGGTTTAATGATTCCTTGCGAAGACTCCCCACAAACACAGCGATTTTTTTGGTTTTCAAAGTGCTTCCTCCTTTTTGAGCGCTACCATATATATATTCGCATTAAATAGAACCGTCCCTTATCACTTAAAGAATGTTATTCAAGAGGAATAAAGCTGGTAGTAAAAATAATTTGAGATTAACACGATAATTCACTTACTATCCTTCTCTAATTGTTTTAAAGTCCAATCTGATTCTGTTCTTATGTAGTCATCTTTGTCATTAAGAGCGTTTTTAAGAGCATTAATAGATTTATCATTATGGGTTTTTTCCAGTATTCTAAGCGCTAATATTTTTTCTTCTCTTGTACTGGTGTCAGAATTCAACATTTTTATTGTAAAATCTTCATATTGATCAGGATTCTCTCCAGCTATGCGTACTTCTTCCCAAACAGCCTTAATTCTTTTATTATAATCTTTCCCATTTAACGCAGTTTCTTTTGTACTATTCGATACTTCTTTAGAATATTTTTGTATCAATTTCTCATTTTCTGGTGTTGCCCCTAACTTCTTTATGCTGAATATTAAACCATTCTGCACCCGCAAAGACGTTTCGTTTTTAAGAGCTTCTAAAAAAGCTGGTTTAATTCTTTCATCTTTGAAGTTTCCTAAACCAGAAACTGCACGCCCTCTAACACTTGGAGCTTCATCTTTCAAAGCCTTTAACAAACTAGAAATAGCATTGGGGTTTCCACTTCTGCCTAATCTTTCCGCAGCTTCTTCTCTACCGTAAAGTTGGGTCTTATCATCCAGCCATTTTGTCCATACTGCTACTTGTTCATCACCTGCTTTATCGTTAGGTCCGGTGCTATGGTTAATTTTATGAAACATTGGTTTTTTG
>CAZSIW010000222.1:0-4675 GCA_964606755.1 uncultured Elusimicrobiales bacterium
CAATACGCCAGTTTTGGAACTGGGGCACCAGGTGACACAACCGGCCCGACAAACGGACTGTCCTACTATGCCATCATGGCGGCATTTGACGGAGTCAACTTCGCCGTCTCATCGATGACTTTCGCCACTTCGCAGGCAAACCCGATAGTCGTATCACAAATCATACCGTACCTTAACGGTGTAAAACTGAGTACTGACTCTCTCGCAAGCCTCGATTATGATACCGACTCTCTGAATTTTGAAATCGATTGCACCGCGGGCACCGATTCATTCGGCAAGCCGATCCCGTTCCTGCCGGCAGCCCAGAATTATGTTACCATTGATTTGCAGACGCAAGTGAGTCCAAAATCAATACTCACCAAAACATCAAAACAGTTTTTGACCGTTGTGAACATCAGTTCTGACACGACGCTGTATAAAGCATTTACAGATTATTCATGGGACGGCTATGTGCCCATTGACACGGGGCACAAACACAATGGCGGTTATGATCTTGTCGTAGACCCTGACGGTAACAGTGACTACGAGTTCGATGAGCCTATATATGTAGATGTCTGTCACGTCAATGTCGGGCTTGGTGTTGTATACCAGACCCAGGGTTCCGCTTCAGGGGCACAACAGATAAGTTACGGCCCCCCCTTTAACTACGACTATTATCTTTCCGAAAACTCTTACGTGACAATGACAATATGGAACATGAACCAGCAGAGCAATCCGAACAACTATACCTTGGAAAGAATCGTAGTCAGTTCGGCCCCGATGGTCTGCGGTGACTCGCCTGTGGGCGACCCCGCCGGCTGGAACAAAAACGTCAACAGGCAGGTCTGGGACGGCCGTGACTCGCAGGGAAACATCGTGCCTAACGGCATATATGCGTACTCTTTTGAAGCCGCTAATTTCTGGGCCCAGCCTGGCAGCCTGTTCTCCACAAGCACGGTCGACACCTCTTTCAGCGATGGCACAATAGCTTATGACGTTCTCAGAATAATCAATGTCGCGTCTTCAGGGATAAATCAGGCAAACCCTGTCGCAAACATTAAATACACGTTGACAGGAGCCAGCTCTCAGACCGGCGGAGCAAAAATAAAGATAGTAATATGCTCCCCTGGAACAACATATTATATAGCCTCATCTTCAGGATCAGTAACATATTTAGGCGGAAACGCGACATATTACTATCTTGTAGGCGACCCGCTTCCTTTTAACCCACAGCAAAACATTAAGAAGGTCTTCAATTTTAACAGGATAGCCGGTGATCAGGTTGAAACCTGGAACGGTTATGATGATGCCGGTAACGCGCTCCCAAATAATACTTATATCTTTGCCATTTCCGGAACCGACGATTCAGGAAACCATGCTATAGACAATTCGGGCAACAACGGAATTATCGGAGGCAATATCACAATAGACAGGACACTCGCACAGCTGGCCGGAGATACTACACCGCCTGTAATTACCGCCATATCCGTGAACAACATAAATATTTCCAGCACCACCGCTTTTTCACAGCCTTTTAACACTATTGTCATATCTCTTACCGAGAACGGCGGATCGGGGGTTGATTTTACGACCACCCTTGTTTCGCTCGTAAACTCAAGCGGATACGTAATAGCGCCTTCTACTTCAACTAACGACAATGTGGGAACGATAACGCTTACTTACCCGCAGCAGTCTACAAACGGCACGTACACCCTTACCGTAACACCAGTCGATAAAGCAGGCAATAAAGCTTCTCCGACCATATCTACTTTCAGCCTCAATGTAACCCAGACAGGCGCACAGGCCAGTTTTGACGACTCAATAGTTGCATACCCGAACCCCGCCAAAGGGCAGAACACAATGACCTTCGGTTTTACTCTTGCAGCCATTTCACCGTTGGAACTTGATATCTTTAATATCATGGGCGAGCTCATTTACAGCGATAACTGGACCCCGACAGCCACCGGCGCCCAGACAAGAACCTGGAAGATAGTGAACAGTTCGGGCAAAAGGCTTGCAACGGGTGTTTATTTATACAGAATATCAGCCAACGGCTCAACAAGCAAGAATTTTAAGAAGATAGTTGTTGTGCAATAACTGCAGAGAAAAGAGATAAGAGATTAGAGGTCAAAAACATAGGCATGAAAAAAACCATTTTGTTTTTACTACTACTGTTCCCTGTTCTCTGTACCCTGTCCCCTGTCGTTTACGCGGCTGATACAAGCGGAACGACGACCGCGACCTTTTTGAGGATCGAGCAGGGCGTTAGGGCCCTGGGCATGGGTGGCGCGTTTACGGCGGTTTCAAAGGACATAGAATCTGTGTGGTGGAACCCGGCAGGCGCATCTACTATAGATGCTACCGAGGTAAATGCTTCTTATTCCCAGTATATAGCAGACCTCTATGGTTCTTATGCGGCGATAGCAATACCGAGGCACCTGGGATGCATAATTGGCAGTGTTAATTATGTTTCTATGGGCAGCCTGAACGCTCTTGACTCGCAGGGTAATTTCATAAAATCTATAAACCTGTCGGCCTACGCGGTCGCCCTGGGGTATGCTTTCCCTCTGACATCGAATATGTCGTTCGGGTTCACAGTTAAGGACATCCAGCAAAACCTCGGGGACGACACATCGTCAGGATTCGGGGCTGATGCGGGATGCCAGGCATACCTTTCCGATTCCCTGTCTCTGGGTGTAAGCGTCCAAAACATAGGCTCGGGCCTGCAAACCGACTCATACACCAATAGTATCCCCTTAGAACTCAGAGGCGGCCTGGCATATTCGGTAACGCCAAAGTTCCTGTTGGCTTTGGACGAAGAAAAACCGTCGGACTCAGACACATCTACTCGTCTGGGCGCTGAACTAAAAATAACCGACGCTTTTTGCCTGCGGGCGGGATATAACTCGAATTCAGCCGCTGGTTTTTCCTGTGGCGCGGGTATTAACGCCCCGTTCAGCGCCAAATCCGGAGATGCGTGGTGGAAAGACAGCGGTGAAAAAGACTATAATCACAACGTCGTAAGCATAAACTATGCCTATGTGACGTCACAATATTTCGACGCGATGCACAGGGTATCCGTAACGGTGAAATTCTAGTACAATATTTAACCAACTAAAACCAACTTTTAAGCCTCTTTTAAACTTTGGTTTTTTTATTTGCCCATACTGGATAGGGACAGCTTATGTCCCGGCGCGCGGGATTGCTTTAATCAGGCTTAATTTTATAGAATTACATGCTAAGAGAAACTTAAGTTGTATCTGTTTTGTCTAAATCTATGTAGCCTGAGGAAATAAAAAATGAAAATGAACGTGACTCAGAAAATAATCTCAAAACACCTAGTGTCCGGTAAAATGAAACCGGGCGATGAAATAGCCCTGAGGATAGACCAGACTTTGACCCAGGACGCGACAGGGACGATGGCCTACCTGCAGTTCGAGGCGATGGGTGTTGCGAAAGTAAAGACTAAGTTGTCAGTCAGTTACGTCGACCACAACACGCTCCAGACGGGTTTCGAGAATGCCGACGACCACAGGTTCCTAGCCGCAATGGCCGCAAAATACGGTGCGGTTTTTTCCCCCGCGGGCACGGGAATATGCCACCAGCTTCACCTTGAGCGTTTCGGAGTTCCCGGCCAGACCCTTATCGGCTCGGACTCGCACACCCCGACGGCGGGCGGCCTCGGCATGCTCGCGTTCGGCGCGGGCGGGCTTGACGTGGCGTGCGCCATGGCTGGCGAACCTTTCTACATAACCATGCCGAAAGTGGTGAAGGTCGAGCTAACAGGCAGGCTCAAACCCTGGGTGAGCGCGAAAGACATCATACTTGAGCTTCTGCGCCTCCTCAGCGTCAAGGGCGGCAGGGGCAAGGTGTTCGAGTTCTCCGGCCCCGGGACAAAAACTCTTTCGGTGCCGGAACGCGCCACCATCACCAACATGGGCGCGGAACTGGGCGCTACCACCTCAATTTTCGCTTCAGATGAGATAACGCTCAAATTCTTAAAATTTCAGAAGCGACAGAAGGATTTCAGGAGCGTTGAACCTGACGCTGGCGCCAGCTACGATGAGGAAATAAGCATAGAACTTTCCGCGCTCGAGCCGCTGATATCTCTTCCCCACAGCCCTGACAACGTAAGGAAAGTTTCCGAAGTGGAAGGCGTCAAGGTTAACCAGGTTGCCATCGGCTCCTGCACGAACTCGTCACTGTCCGACATGCTGCTGGTTTCAAAGGCTCTAAAAGGAAAAAAGGTGCACCCGGAGGTGAACCTCGTGATCTCCCCGGGCTCAAGGCAGGTAGTGACCGCTCTGGCAAAGACCGGAGCTCTCACTGACATAATAAAAAGCGGCGCCAGGCTCCTTGAATGCACCTGCGGGCCGTGCATCGGTATGGGCCAGTCTCCCGCGAGCAACGCCGTTTCTCTAAGAACATTCAACAGGAATTTTGAGGGCCGTTCCGGCACGAAGGACGCAAAGGTATACCTGTGTTCGCCTGAAGTAGCGGTAGCGGCGGCGCTTAAAGGCGAGATAACCGATCCCAGGAGGCTGGGCAAGAGGCCCGCTTTCAGCATGCCCTCATCGATCGAGGTGGACGAAAAGCTGTTTATACCCCCCTCAAAATCGCCTGAGAAGGTTTTGGTTGTCAGGGGCCCGAACATTAAACCTCTTCCGGAGTTTGCGCCTCTTGAAGATTCCATAAC
>CAZSIW010000223.1:0-1309 GCA_964606755.1 uncultured Elusimicrobiales bacterium
CATAAATGGTGACTGGCTTCGCCAAATGTATTAATTTTTTGCGTCATATTGTATCTTACGACTTATTCCTCAATCACAATTTTAAACAGAACTATCCCCATTATTTCCATTGTTTCATTTTACAACTCCAGCAATAACCGGTCAACAAATATTTGGTTTCACTTTCCTCCGATTTTTTTCATCACCACCGCAAGATATTGATTGGCGCGCGCGTCACCGGGGTTTATCGCAAGCATTTTCCTATAGCAGTCCGCTGCTTTGTCCCAGCGCGACTGTTTCCAGTAGATCACTGAGAGGTTGTAGTACGCATCCAGGTTCGAAGGCTCGACGCTTATGGCCTGATTGTAAAGTTCCAGAGCGCCCGCCAGGTTATTTCGCTTTTCTTCTATGACCCCGAGGTTCAACATCGCTGATGTCTCCTGCGGGAAATATTTCAAAGTAAGACGGTATGTGCCTTCCGCCTCGTCCAATTTTCCCGCGCTGAAGCTGTCATAGGCAGACCTCAGGAATTTAAATTTTATGTTTCCCGGCATCCAGACCACGTCGCTCCATTTTTTCAGATCGTAAACGAGGTAATCCCTGTCGTTGGAATGCACGGCCTCAAAGTACGGGTAGAGCGGCACAAGCGCCCTGCTCCTGTAGTCGTCGTAGTCCTTGCCGTAAACGCTCCTGAGAGAGTAAGAATCCCAGGCGTCGCTCTTTCCGTACGCCTTCGGCCTCAGAAGTATACCATCGGCCACCACTCCGACACCGGGCAGAACATTTTCATCGAAAGTCGAATAGTATATTTTCTTTCCTCTTGCCAGATACCCGTACTCGCAGGTCAGACGCCTGGATTCTTTCGCTTTCTTCTCCAGCCTTCTGAAATCCTCTCCGTAAATGCTTTTGAACACCAGCCCGCCGCGGTCGTGAAGCTCTACATCGGGCCTTAACCCCTGCGCGAACGTCAGGTAACCCGTGCTGTAGAAAGTGTCGTCGCCTCCGTCCATAAAAAGCGTCGAGCCGTGGGGCAGGGTCTTAAGCAGGTTCCTGCCATAATCGTACTCAAGGTAATAATCCCGCCAGCTGTAGTGCATAGGGCTGCTCCAGGCCGCAAATATCACAAGAACGGCCGCGAGCTTCAAAACAAGCCTTGCCGCCCACGGCCGGCCTGCCGCCCGTACGACTATCTCCAATCCCCACATGATACCGAAAACCCAGAACATATTCACCAGTATATAGAACCGCCCCATTATACCCACAGACTGGGCGTCAAAAGGCATGTTGGCAAGAAGTAAAAAACCCGGTCCCGCCAAAAGCCACAGCACCA
>CAZSIW010000223.1:1319-4651 GCA_964606755.1 uncultured Elusimicrobiales bacterium
GTTACAGCGCGGCGCCCATCCCCGCCTACACGCACAACCAGCCCGCGCAGCCCAGCGCGACACCCAAAACTCCGAACTGCCTTGCCATCTCGCCAAACATCGCCTTGAGATGCAGGTAACTGTTATAGGCTGTCCTTGGGAGTTTCTCGCCGATCGAGAGAGAGAGGCTCCCGTAATCCGCCCTGGTTATCACCCGCCAGAAATTGTTCAGGCTGGTGACGTTCCCCCAGTTAAAAGGCGGAGCCTTGAACGCCCTTATAGGAAGATAAGCGTACACTGAAAACCCGCAGGCGAACAGCAGGCACAGCAGCGCCAGCTGCTTTAATTTAAACATACGATGTCTTAAAACGGCGAAAACCATCAGAGGGCCCAGAAACACCAGCGTATGGTGGTTGCCAAGGCCGAATCCGTAAATGAACGCCATAAGATATGGTTTTTCCCAGACGTATGCCGCGATCACCAATACCGCAAAAAACGTGTTTAGCGTAAAGACCTCGGTCTGGATGGAAGCGGCGTGATAATCCCCGGAGAGGCCCAGGAAAAGAACGCACAAAAACGCCGCTGTTTTGAACGCGGTCGTTTCAAGCCCTGCATCATTGAGGATATGGCACACTATGAGGTAAAGGATTACAAGCGAAAGGGACGCGAAAAAAGCCGTCATGACATTCACCCTGAAAGCATAGCTGGCAAAGGGCAGTATGGTAGTGAAAAATTTACCCAGCAGGGAAAACAGGGGATAGCCCGGGCTGTGGCATACGCCCAGCACAACGCTCGAGGCACAGAACTCGCCGGAATCACCCACCGTGATAGACGGCGCGAGGTTGTAAAGATAGAAAATGAATGCGGAGAAAAATATTAGTATGGGCATAGTAACGTCAATTGCAAATTGAAAAGTGCAAATTTCAAATTGGTACTATCGAAAAACTATCTGAATTGTCATTTCGATCCCGCCGTGGCGGGAGAGAAATCTTGCCTTTTGTATAAAACAAGATCCCTCACCCCAAAAACGGGATTCGGGATGACATATTGCTTTTCCTGTCAAAGGCGAACAATTTAATCTGTCCGACCAGGCGGACACCTTAATTTTACACTTTGCAATTTGCATTTTACAATAATCCATTAAATTTTCTTATCACCAGCTCCGCCACGAACCATCCTATTACCAGCAGCATGAAATATTTATTGTTCGATACAGGTATCTTTTCTCTGGTATCCTTTTCGCCTCTGTTGCTTATTTTGTCTTTTAGGGTTTCGCTCATGTCTCCGTCGCGCTCCAGAACTATCCCCTTTGACCTGGCCGCTATCTCTCTGAGGAGGTTCGTGTCAACGTTCAGGTTCATCTCTTCTCTTACGAAAGAAAGCGCTACTTCTATGTACTCTGAGCTGAGGAGCTTTGCGCCGGAACGCACCTCGAAAGAATATCTTCCGGGGTAAGCGAACTTGCCGGACACCATATATTCGTCGGACCCGCTCTTAGAAACGCTCATGAACCGTTTTTCGCCCATCGGGTCCCTCATGGACAGTTCTATCTTTTTACGGCTCATGTTCTCCGTGCCGGAGCGCAGTTTCAGGCTGAACACCTGTCCGGCGAAATATGAAGGCCTGTCGAAAAACACGCTGATGCCCGCAGGGCCTTTTGACCTCGAGAGCCACCGGATGATATTTTTCCAGAAGAGATTGTACGTGTCCGGGTTTTTCGAGTTCAAAGACCATCTCCATGTAGTGTTACTGCCTGTCACCGCGACCCTGCCCCTGCCTCTTTCCCAGCAGGACAGCACCGCCCAGTTCAAAGGGTGTTTCAAGAGCAGCTGGGCGCCGTTTTTTATCCTCAACTGCTGGCAGCCGTCCAGCTCCGGTATCTCTTTCCACGCCTCGATGTTCTTCTGTGTGTCTTCGTCTACGGCCATTATCTCGTGCTCCGGCATCACCGCCAATGGCCTGAACTCGCCCTGCTCGGCTTTCGTGTCATTGTCAAAACTCACCGGCAGTATGTCCGAGACGGGGTTCTGCGACCAGCCCCCCCTGCCGAAGGAGTTCTCGCCGCCGATCACCAGCAGCCCGCCCGATCTCTGTGTTACCCAGTTCTTTATGTTCTCGAAGTACGGCGGGTAAAACCCGTACCCTCTGAAAGTAAAGTTTTCAAGTATAAGTATATCAAAATCGTAAAGATCTTTCGTAAATATGTCCGCCACGGGGAAAGGTATCAAAGAGAGGTCCTGATCGGAAACGAGGGTAAGGTTGTTGTTGTTCCTAAGTATCACGAACGACACCAGCTCGATCAGAGAATCGTTCTTAAGAACGTTCCTCAAAAAAGAGTACTCGAACCCCGGCTGACCGGACAGATAGAGCACCCTTATCTTATCGTGCACGACCTCAATATCGAACTTCCTGTAGTTGTTAAGAGTGGTTATCTCTCCCTTCATGGGGACGGCCTCAACAACGTAACTGAATTTACCGCTCTCCTGCGGCGTAAACTGCAGGGCGATCTCCCTGGTTTCGTCGTTCGAAGCGATGTTCACCGCGCCCGATGCCACAATGTTGCCTTTGGCGTTCGCATTCCTGATGTTCACCTGAACGGTTTTTGATCTAAAACCCGTGGCGATCAACTCAACTGTTATCTTAAGCGGCATTTTCTTGAAAGCGAAATCCCCCACCCTTACCGATGAGACCGCGACGTCTTTTATATCCCCGCTGTCTTTTAACATCACCGGAAATACCGGCACACTCAGCTCTTCTATCCAGTTCCCGCTGAACGGCTCGGCGTTGTGCTGTCCATCGCTGTAAAGTATCATGCCTGAAAGTTTGTCCGAATTTTCCCGCTTCACCTCCCACAGTGAACGCGATATATCAGTGCTCGGGCCGGGCTTTATGGACCTGTTATTGTCAAAACCGCCCACCTCTTTGGCGGAGCTGGAGAAGATATAATACTTCAGTTTGAACCTGTTTTTTAGACGGTCGCTGTTTTCTTTAAAACTCTTAAGAGCACCGGCGTACCTGCCTGTCATGAACATGCTCTTCGATGCGTCTACGACTACGGCTACCGTAGGCCTGGTGTCGCTGGAATATTTTACCATCGAAGGCTCGAGAAACGCGAACAACAAAAGCGCAAGCATGACAAGCCTGAAATAGAAGAAGAACCTTTTTGGCTGCAGTTTCCACAGGACGTAGAGCGATCCCGCCGCCGTCAGGAGGCACACCATGAATAAAAAACCTGGTTCCGTGAACTTTATGCTCATCATCTTCTCAGCTTCATTTGAATATAGGGTTGGTGTATCGCGTCGCTCTTATATGTGCCGGTCACAATGTACATTATCAAGTTCAATGTGAGCTTC
>CAZSIW010000224.1:0-4633 GCA_964606755.1 uncultured Elusimicrobiales bacterium
TTATCACGACTTCGGTTTTTTTATTTATCTTTGAAAGGGCTTTTTCAAGATCATCCGGTTCTACGATGGTGTTCCAGCTCCCGGGCCGGGCTTTAACGTGTTTTTCTACACGACGCACCATCTCTTTGTCTTTGGGGACACACGTCGCGATAAACTCTATCCGCTTGCCGGCCTCTTCAGCCATCCGGGTCGCCAGAGTGCTCTTGCCCGATCTTGCCCCGCCGGTAATATAGATGACCTTTCCTTTCAAAATTCGATCCCCATGCGGGCCTTTACGCCCTTTTTATAATAGTGTTTTATCTCTTTCATCTCCGTGACCAGGTCGGCTTTTTTCACCAGTTTTCTGTGGGCGGCCCGTCCGGTTACTATTATATCGTACTTTGATGCTTTATCGTTCAGGGTCTCCAACAATTCATCTATTGTGATATAGCCGTCCCTGACCGCTATATTGAACTCTTCAAGCACGATTACGTCGTATTTCCTGCGCCCTGAAAATACGCTTTTGAGCTTGTCGAGAGCCTGTGCGCACTGCGCCTTTAAGGTTTCTGTTTTGACCGTCAGAAAACACATCTGGTGCTTGGGCGCGAACGAATAGAAATCCAACCCTTTAAGCTTCGTAAGCACCTTTTGTTCCCCGTAAAATTCCCTGCCCTTGAAAAGCTGTATCAGGCAGACCTTTTTACCCCTGCCGATGGCCCTGAGGATCTGGCCCATAGCCGCGGTGGTCTTTCCTTTTCCATTGCCCGTGTAGATGTAAAGCATGTTTTACCAGCCTTCAGCTATCAGTCGTCAGTCATCAGCTAAAGCAAGTCTGTTTGGTCAGACTGAAAGCTGAAGACTGTAAGCTGATGCTTTTTAAAATAAAAAAACCCCACTCCGCCGAGGCGGGATGAGGTGACAAAAAAACCGTTTCTCCCTTTTCCCTCGAAAGACTAACCTCGCCATTTTTCTGGCGGGCCACAAATCGTCGACCGGACTCTTAACAACCGTACATCTTATATAGTAGTTCGTATATTGTTAACATCTTTTCGATATACGGAATACTATCTGCGAAATACGGCAGTTAATTTACCGTTGCGGGGCAGTAGCTGGATAACCTTCAATTGACAGGTTACAGCATTTCCTCGATCTGTGTATTAATAAGCCTATTAAAAGAACTAGCGAGATTCTATATAATTTATCTGGGCCTTGTCAAGGCTCTCAGTTTTTCAACTGTTTCGTACGGGACCTTTACTTTTCCCATCAGAATAGAGCCGTCCAGGACCATTCCGTGGCAATCGGAGCCGCCGGTCGGCACGAGCCCCATCTTGTTGCAGATGGCCAACAAATTCTGCACCAAAAGCTGCGGATGCTTGGTGTGCCACACTTCCATGCCTTTCAATCCGTAAGAGACAAGCTCAGTGAGTATGGTTTCTTCGTAGAAGTTTCCTATCATCGGATGCGCGAGCACGGCCACCCCGCCCGCCTTGTTTATTAGTTCGATAGCTTCTTTCGGCGTCAGCCTTGCCTTAGGCACGTACGCCGGTTTGCCTCCGCCCAGAAATTTCTGGAACACCTCAGAAATGTTCTTTGCGTAACCTTCTTTCACCAGCTCGTTGGCGAAGTGAAGGCGGCCGATGGAACCCGATTCGGCGATCTTCTGGAACACGTTCTTGTCCAGGATCATGTTCAGTTTCGCAAGTTTGTCGTATATTTTCCACGCCCTGTCTATCCTGGCGTCCCTGAAATACTTGAGCCGTTCCTGCAAGACGGGGTCGTTGTTGTCGATAAAATAACCGAGTATGTGCATCTCGCGCGAACCGTTGGCCTCTATCTCAGCCGAGAGCTCTACGCCCGAGACAATCTCCAAACCAAGCTTCTTTCCTTCCTCAGTTGCTTCGGGGACAGCCCCCGTTATATCGTGATCGGTTATGCTGATAGCAGCAAGCCCGATATCTTTAGCCAGCTTAACGATTTCCTTGGGCGAGAATGTCCCATCCGAATATGATGTGTGTACGTGCAGGTCAATAAATTTCATTATGTTTTATATGCTCACTGGTAGCTTATCAAAATTCCTATGTTGTTCGATTTCGGGGTAAGGCCTATCAGCAACGATCCGGAGATAACAGTTTTCTTTTTCCAGAAATAATTGATGCCGGGGGCAAGGTAAAGCTCCTGATACTCGTCCTGCTGTGAAACCGAGTTTAGCTGGCTTGCGCCGTGGTTGAACCCCTTCAGTTCCGCGTGTAACCTATAGTTGCCCTTGTAAGGCATACTCGCTCCGATGTGGTAATAGAAAACGTCACCCAGTCTTAACTTGTCGCTGTTTTCCGAGTTTATGTTCAGGCCTATGCCGAAATAACCAACCTTGTCGCCGATCTTTTTTTCAAGAGCCCAGTGGAACCACGCCCCAACAGCTCCCGTACCGAGATCTCTGGTATTGTCCGCTGTAGGCAAGGATACCGCTGCTTCACCAATAACGGCCGGCCTCTCGCCACCGCCATCAAGGAACTGGTACTTCGCGCCTATCTGAAGGTCGTCTATGCCTGTAGCGCCGGGGACAGATATTATCCCCCATCTCCCGCCAACCTCAAGCTGCGGGGCCGCCACGTAATCGAGCTGGCACGGTACCTCAAAAAACCGTTCTCCGCTCCTGGCCTCAACGATCGCCTGGTATGTGTCCGGCTGGGCAATTGAGCTGTCCTGGCCGGGATGCCAGGGTTCGAGTATGTTGATCCTTGCGTTTACTTTTGAGGAAAGTAGGATACAAACGGTCGTAAACAGCGAAATTTTTATCAGCTTGAGAAAGCAGTGACGACGGCAGGCAAGTCGGGCGGCACCTGGGGCGGAGTTAACATAAGTCGAACGCGTGCGCGTAGTCTCACTCTTTATAGACATTTTTCAATAGCTCGATTATTTTTTCGTCCTTTTTTACGCTTTTGTTCCTGCCGACTATCATTAGAGCCGTGATAATAAGAAATATTATGATATCCTGCCCTAATTCGAGTATGCTCTCTTTTGTTCCAGCACCCCTGATACCGATAGAACCTAACCCCAACCCTAGGTTAACCATAAGTATGAATATCACCGTCTGTACATCGCTGAACCCCAGGTGTTGAAGGCGGTGGTGGAAATGGTCCCTGCCTGCGTATTCCAGCCATTGTATGAACGTCTTGACATAGCCGTTCCTTATCCTTGATATCGTAGTGTAGATCATGTCAAAAATAGGAACTCCCATTATCAAAAGAGGCGTCGAAGCGGCCACCATAAAGTTGTGATAACCCCAGGAACCCATCACCGCGACACCGGCAACGATAAAACCAAGAAAAGTCGCCCCTGAGTCGCCCAGGAAAACCTCGGCCGGCTTCCAGTTGAAAAGTATAAAACCTATGCAGGCCCCGGCTATGGCCATTGTTACATAAGTGAGATATATCTGCCCGGTAGGCAGCGCTATGAAGAAAAAAAGACAGGAACACAAAGCCATCATGCCCGTGGCAAGGCCGTCAACACCATCAAGAAAGTTCACCGCGTTCGCCAAACCTATAAGCCAGAATACGGTCAATACTATGTTTAAAATATTCGTCAGCGGCCAATAGTCGGGGATTATCGTCAAAACGACCCCGCCTTTTATCAGTATGGCGCAGGCGACGATCTGCCCCATTATCCTGATGGTCGCCGAAAGAGGATGAATATCGTCTATCAACCCGACAATATAGATAACGGAACTGCCGAGTATAAGGCCTATAAGCTCGCTGGAGAATTGCAGGTTCCTGAGGCAGGTAAAAATGATAGCGGCAAAAACCGCCGCACCCCCTATCCTGGGGATAGGTTTTGGATGAGTCTTGCGTCCGCCGGGGTAATCAAGTATTCCCAGGTACAACGCCGCTCTTATTACCAGCGGAGTCAGGACAACCGCCCAGATGAAGGAAAGAAAAAACACATAGAACCATCTTATGTTGTGGAGCCACGCCCACGTGCCGCCCGTTGGCTGGAGCAGATATATCAGTATGAACACGCTTAAAACATAACTGGCTTTTTTTGCGAAGTTAGAATTCATTCAGGTAATCCAGAGTCAGCCTCAAAGGCACAAATCCCTCGGCGTATTTCACCCTGTTCTGAAACCCTCTGAAAAGGGCGGTCGCCGCCACACTCTCAAGGATCGACAAATCAGCTACCCTCGTCGAAAAAACCTGCGACCTGTGAGACTTAAGCAGTTTCATTTTTTTGTCGAGCACGGGTCCGATGTCAACCAGCACGCTCGCCGGCGCGAAATTTATTGTTGTCGGCACTTCGTAAAACAACACGTTGCGTATGTACCTGGTAGCGGTTATGGTAGCCTGGCTGACTGTCCTGTGGTCCTGATGGGTATCTTCGTGATAAAGAACGAATATGAGATCCGGCTGTATCTTTTTTATGATGGTTTCGATCGTGTTTATGGTGTTCTTTTCAAGAGGCACCTGAGTGTCTATGAAATTACCCCAGAAGAGGTTAGCCTTTAATAGTTTCGCGGCGCTCTCCTGTTCCTTCACGCGCAGAGTCTCATCGCCGCCCATTTGGCCTTTCGTCATAACGAGCAGGTTGATCTCGTGGCCGGCCTTGGACATCTTGCACAACGTCCCGCCGCAGCCGTATTCGAGATCGTCCGGATGCGCGC
>CAZSIW010000225.1:0-4622 GCA_964606755.1 uncultured Elusimicrobiales bacterium
TACCCAGGTCACCATACGCAACGGAAATATCAGCCTTTGGCACTTCGCTCTGCGCGGTTTTTGTGATCACGTTTACGACGCCGCCGATGGCTCCTGTCCCGAAAACGGCTGAAGCCGCGCCCCTGACGATCTCGACTTTCTCGATGTTTTGAACAGGAATAATGCTTAAGTCGGCAAGCCCCAGGGCGACATCGTTTACCCTTCTTCCGTCTATCAGGATAAGCACTTCTTCCGGGGATGCTCCTCTCATGATTATGTCTTTCTCAGACCCCAGAGTGCCTGTCTCACCGACACTTATCCCGGCTTCGTCCGCGAGCAATTCGCCCAGGTTGCTTGCCCTGGAACTTTCTATCTGCTTCTGCGTTATGACCGATGTGTTGGTAGGAAGCGATTCGGTCTTTTCTGCTTTTTTGGTGAGGCTTAAGAAAACATCATCCTGCGCTGACGAAAGGCTTGCCGCGATACAAACGATTACCAATGCTGTTATCTTCGATTTCATTATTTTTCTCCTCCCGAGAGAATATCAGCGTAACGTATTACGCTATCTGTCATAGATAATAGACCGGGCTCCTAAAAACCGTATGTCGTATGTCGCATATCGTATGTCACAGCTAAACTTATCGACATACGATATACTATCTGCGCTATACGGTAGTTAGATTACCGTTGCTGGGGCAACAGAAGGGATCTCACCTTCACTTCCTTTATCTATGCAGAAAAAACTTTCCTGCCCCTTATGAAACATGATTATTGCCTCTTTCACCCCCCCTTGTTCAGACTTTTTAGATTTTCCTTTGATACCAGAAATACGTGAGGCCTCTTTGACACCGGATTGCTTTTTACGACAACGACCGTTTTGTAAACTTTTTCTATATTCTCATATGTCAGGACCTGCGCCGGGCTCCCCTTCAGTTCTACCTTGCCGCCGTTCATCATGACGATGTTCTCGCAGTATTCACCGGCCAGGTTAAGGTCATGCAGTACCGTCACCACGGTCAGGCCCTTGTCCCTGTTAAGAGCCTTGATCAGGTCCAGCATCTCGACTTGGTGAGCGATGTCTAGATGAGTTGTCGGCTCATCGAGAAGAAGTATCTCCGGGTCCTGTGCGAGCGCCTGGGCCAGGAGCGCTCTCTGCCTTTCACCGCCGGACAGCTGGAAGAGCTGCCTTGTTTTTAGATGATCCGTTTCGGTTACTTTCATGGATTCTTCTATTGACTTCCTGTCAAATTCCGAAAGCGGCTCGAACCTGCTGGTGTAAGGGAACCTGCCGAGCGACACGAACTCTTCGACTGTCAGCGGAAAAAACGTTTCAATGAACTGCGGCAGAACGGCGACTATTTTTGCAAATTCTTTTCTGGGGTATGAACAGGCAGCTTTTCCGTTAAGGATTATTTCCCCCGTTTGCGGTTTTATAACGCATGAGATAAGCTTGAAAAGTGTAGTCTTGCCTGCGCCGTTGGGACCGATTATACCCAGGAACTCACCTGCGGCCACGTTAAGAGAAACGTTTTCGACAGCAGGTTTATCTTTATCGTAGCCAAACGTAACTGATCTTATCTCGAGCATATTAGAACACCCTTCTGTCGGAAGCGATCATAAAAACAAGAATGAATACCCCGCCTATAAGCCCGGTTATTACCCCGACGGGCAGTTCAACGGGCGATATCAGGGTTCTGGCGGCTGTGTCAGACGCCACCAGGAACGCCGAACCAAGTATCGCCGCCGCGGGCAGGAGCAAAACATGCCTGGAACCCACTATGCTTCTTGCGAGGTGCGGAATAACCAGCCCCACAAAACCTATAACACCAGAGAACGACACGCAGGCGCCCACCATCAGCGAGCAGATGATAAAAAGTATTTTCTTTGCGGCGGCGGAGTTAACACCGATCTGGAAAGCCTTTTCATCGCCGAGCATAAGCAGGTCGAGTTCTCTCGAGAACAGCATAGACACCGCTATGCCCGCGGCTATGATCGAAGAGGCCGCCCACAAGAGCCGCGTGTTCGGCGTCGAAAGGTCGCCCATGAGCCAGGTGACCGTGCTGTGCAGTTTCTGCGGGTCGGACAGCGAGAATATCAGCAATACCAGGGAAGAAAAAAAGAAGCTGAGGATAACACCCGTCAGGATGAGGGCAGAGCGAGAAAACCCGCGCAGGGACGCTGCGAAATAAATAATGGCCGCGCTCAGAATAGTGCCTGCAAAAGCAAAGAGCGGCACAAAAAAAACGCTTAAAGCCGAAAGCCCCAACATTGTTGCAAGTGCCGCCCCGAAAGCGGCCCCGCCAGAAATGCCCAGAGTGTAAGGCTCTGCCAGCGGGTTCCTGACTATGGTCTGCATTATGCATCCTCCCGTAGCCAGTCCCGCGCCCGCAAGCAAGCCCGCGAAGAGCCGCGGCAGACGTATGTGCCAAAGTATTGTTGATATAGTGCTGGTATCGTCCGGTTTTACCAGAGAGCGGAATATCCCGGAGAAAGGAATATCAACACCGCCATACATCAACGAAAGAACGACGGCGGCCAGGAACACAATGATTATAGGTATAAATTTGATGATTTTTTTCATTTTTAGTTTTTGGTTTTCAAAAAAATAACAATTTGAAATTTCAAATTTGAGATCTGAGACGCGAAATGAGGCTCCTCATCATTCTGCATGATGAAGGAGTTTGAAAATCGACTCCACTCCGCTGACGAAAGTTTCGGGAGTCGGCAAAAACAGCGTTTTACCATCCACAATAAATATCTCTTTGTTGATTACTGCCCTCAGTGTCTTGAACTGTTCCCACAGTTTGATCTCCCCATCAGACACACCTGCCATGGTGACAAGGAGGATCGCGTCCGGGTTTCTTTTTATGACCTCTTCCCTTGAGACCTGCGGGTACCTGCCCGCGCCGATGTTAGCGAATATGTTGTTTGCTCCGATGTAGCTGTTGTAATCGTTAACAAAATTGTTATCACCCACGGTAAAGAGCGGGTTGGTGCCTATCTCCCAGAAAACCCTTACAGGCTCGAGTGCGTTCGCCTTTTTGCGGACAGCCTCCAAACGTTTTTTTGAAGAGTTTATTATCTCTTCAGCCTGTCTCTCCCGTCCGACCAGCTTGCCCATTATGATAAAATTCGCACATATGCCTTCAAAATCTTTTTCGGATTCTAGCACAAGAACACGGATCTTCAGCTCGCGAAGTTTCTCGACCGTTTCTTTTTTGTTGCCTTCTTTTGTAGCAATCACCAGGTCAGGCGAAAGAGAGTAGATCTTTTCTATATTCGGTTCAAGGACTGTGCCGACCAGCTGCTTGTCCTTCATATCTGATGGGCAGTAGAGCGTTACCCCGGCAATGCTTTCCCTTGCGCCCAGCTGGCAAAGGTTCTCCGTTATGGACGGAGCCAGACAGACAATGCGCTTCGGGTATCCGTCCGCAAACAGCGACAGCGGCAAAAGAACCAGCGAAAGAGCGAAAAGGAAAAGTGTTCTTACTCCCATGATTCAATATCCAAAAACCAGTGCTTGTCATAATTTGCTTTTTTAAAACTCTTTATTGTTATGCTTTTTGAAAACATCGGGCCGGACAGAACAAATGTGTGGAACTCACCCGCTTCACCGCAGGGATCAATGCCCCGAGGAAGGTCTTTCATGAAATCCTTATCTATAACTCTGCCCAGCCATTCTTGAGAAAGGCAATCTTCCCGGACGCTTACCAGCATTGACCTGAAACCCGCTTCTATAAAATCGTTGACCAGCTGTTTTGTGTCCAGTTTCCAGAGCGGGTAAATGGGTTCTATAGCTGCTTCTTTGCAGACCCGGTCCAGCCACTGCCTGTGCTCCTGAAGATAAATGTCGCCGAATACGACGCCTTCGGCTCCCTTTTGTTTACACTCGGATATCAGCGACTTAAGGTGTTGTTCGTAAGTGCCCTGCGGGACAACACGTTGAATCAGGGATAAACCAATCAACTCTGCCTGGTATTTAATGATAGTGGCAGGCAAACCATGAGACAGGGACTTTATATTGTCCGGAGAAAGGAAGTTGATGAGAGCAATTACACGGTGCCCCTGTTTTTGGGCCCGATAACATGCCAGACAGCTGTCTTTTCCCCCGCTCCAAAGCACTATAACATCCATCAAAAGTCTCCATTGCGGTGCGTATCTGCAGCTTCTTACCTTGGTCGGTAGCTTTAATCATTTGCACAGCAAGCTGCGCCGCTATCCCACAAAATATTATTGACTTTTCAATATAAGAAATTGATTAAAAACACAATTAGTTTCTGAGAAATTTTAATATTCATGCTTATTTTTCAATATGATTCGCAAAAAACCGCACGGTGTGCGGTTTTGTCGAGTTCACTTTGAACATATTTTGACCATCACGCCGCTTATCAAACCGGCGATTATATCATCCATCATGGGAGGAAGCTTTGCCAGTATCCCTGGTTTCTTCTTGTCCAACCTCTCGAACTCAAAAAGCGCGCGGGTCCCGGCAAGGTACATCGCTATGCCCTGCCCGAGTATTTCGTCCGCTATCAGGTCAACCGGGTCGGTCTTGTATTTCGCAGCAGATATGCCTGGTATAAGACCCTTCTTGCCCAATTTTTCAAGGCTTATACCGGCTGTTATAAGCGAAGAGACGTTTA
>CAZSIW010000226.1:0-4565 GCA_964606755.1 uncultured Elusimicrobiales bacterium
TCTGCGGCATCGAGATATTTACAAAGGTGTTCATGGAACGCGATCCGGGCGCCGTTATCACTATTTTCATCAAAGATGGTAAGCGGGTGAAGCCCGGCCAGAAGGTCGCGAAGGTGCGGGCAAAGACGAGAGCCGTTCTTTCAGGCGAGCGGACCGCTCTCAATTTTATCCAGCACCTCTCGGGCATAGCTACTATGACTACCGCCTACGCCCGCGCTCTCGCTGGATCAAAAACAAAAGTTTACGACACAAGAAAGACGATCCCGGGTTTGAGAGAGCTTGAGAAATACGCAGTCCGTTGCGGCGGCGGAGTTAACCACAGGCTGAACTTAAGAGAGATGGCCATGATAAAAGATAACCATCTGCTTGAGGTTAAAGACCTTTCAGAAGCCGTTCTTTCGATAAAGAAGAAATACAGAGGCATACGGGTAGAGGTAGAGTGCGAGGATATAACCGGCGTAAACAAAGCCGTCGATGCCGGGGCCGACATAATAATGTTCGATAACATGGGTGCCTCCACGATCAAAGAAGCGATCGCTTTCATTAAACACAGCAAAAGAAATATTGAGACAGAGATATCGGGCGGCATAAACTTGAGCACTATCGCTAAGTACAAAAACCTCGGCGCGGACAGGATATCTGTAGGCGCCATAACCCATTCAGCGCCAGCCCTGGATATAAGCTTGGACATTGTTAAAACGTCAGATCCTGGATACTGGATGCTAGATGCTAGATAACAGAAACACAATGCAGTAGTGGTGTAGACTTTTCCAGTATCCTGTATCCAGCATCTAGTATCTAGCATCTGTAATTTAATAAACATGTCAATTCTCAAACTTCTCTCTACCAGCAAATACATATCAGGACAGACTATAGCATCGAGGCTTCGGGTCTCCCGCGCCGCGGTGCATAAACAGATACTGGCGCTCCGCGCGAGAGGTTTCGCCATCGAGGGAAAAAAGAACCTCGGCTACATTCTCCATGGCAAGCCCGACCTTCTCTCGCAGGAAAAATTAAAAACTGGCCTTGTCAGCGAGATCGTCTACAGATATGAATGCGTGTCTACGCAGCTCATCGCGAAAGAGATAGCCATGAAGGGCGGGGATGAGGGAGTGCTGGTGGTCTCTGAAAAGCAGACCTGCGGCTACGGCAGGCTGGAAAGGAAATGGGAATCTCCAGCCGGCGGGATTTGGTTTTCTCTTGTGTTAAGACCGGACATACCGCCCGAGAGAGCGCCACAGGTGACGCTTATCATGTCGCTGGCGATAGTCAAGGCGGTCAAGGAACTTTACGGCCTGAAACTCTCGATAAAGTGGCCTAATGACGTATTGTACGGCAACAATAAAATCTCCGGCATACTCACCGAGATGTCAGCCGAGGTGGGAAAAACCAACTGGGTGGTGGTAGGCGTCGGATTGAACGCGAACAACAAGATATCAAAAGAGCTGGGCGGCATCGCGGCATCGATCTCATCTGTCATTGGAAAACAGGCCGACCGCACAAAACTACTGACGACCATACTGCGTATTTTTTCAAAGGATTATAAGAAGCTGGTCACCGATGGTTTTAAACCTTTCAGGGACTCCTACGTCGGTTTTTCGTCTTTTCTGGGGAATAAAATAAAAGTATCAATGCGCGACAACATAGTAACGGGCACAGCGAAAAGTATAGACCCGGACGGCTATCTTATACTGGACAAAGGCGGAAAAAGCGAAAGGATACTGTCGGGTGACATTGTCATTAACAACCGCAAAGGAGAGACCGCTTGAAACCCGAAGAGCTGATGACCATTATAAAATCACGCAGGAGCGTAAGGAAGTTCAAACCAGACCCGGTGCCGAAGAACGCTATTGAAAAAATGATAGAGGCAGCCTCATGGGCTCCATCGGGCTCGAACCTGCAGAACTGGCATTTTATTGTAGTTGAGTCGGAAGAGTTGAAACACAGAATGTCCGAAGCGCTCATAAAGAAAGTAAACGCCCTTGCTGAAAAAATTGTTTCGGCAACGGCAAAAAAGGAATACACCGCCTACACGAACTACTACACGTTCTTCGTGAACGCGCCGGCCGTCATCGCAGTCGTAAAGAAACCCTACAACTCGCTGGCCCTGAGGATAATGGAGAGATACGGTTTTACGGACGACTATGTATCGACAGCCGACATACAGGGCCCCTCGGCGGCGATCCAGAACCTGCTGTTAACGGCCCATTCGCTCGGTTACGGCACCTGCTGGATGACAGGCCCCATGATAGCGCGGAAAGAGCTTGAGGAAGTACTTGGCATAAAATCCCCGGACGAGCTCATGGCGCTGATACCCGTGGGAAAACCCGATGTCGTCCCTCAGGCGCCGAAACGAAAACCAGTCGGGGAAATAACCGAATACAAATAACAGTATCTAGTGTCTCGTAAGACTTTGCTTTCACGAGATACGAACGACTAGATACGATATACGGAGGTTGTTATGGACCAAAACACAAAATGGCACGACAATACTCTTATTGAAAGGACAGCAAAAGCTTTAAAAGACAACTACTTCGAGGTCTCCGTGTTCGCCACCCGCGGCGAGGCAGTTATAAAACTGCTCGAGCTGATAGGCCCTAATGACACCGTCGGCGTGGGCGGATCGATGACGGTAAGGGACATCGTTTTGCTCGAAGAACTGCAAAAACGCAAGCAAACTATTTTACAGCATACGCCCGCCATGCCACAGGACGAAGCACTTTCTGTCAGAAAAAAAGCGGCCGTGGCGGACGTCTACATTGCAAGCCCCAACGCGATAACGACAGAGGGCACGCTGATCTTCTGCGACGGCGTAGGCAACCGCGCGGCGGCGATGATATTCGGTCCGGGAAAAATAATTGCCGTGGCCGGCGTAAATAAGATAGTTGAAAGCGAAGAAGCAGGCTGGCAAAGGATTGATTCGATAGCAGCGCCCATAAATGCGAAGAGACTCAACCTCTCTACCCCATGCGCCGCAACCGGCACCTGCTCGGAATGCGAATCACCGCAGAGGATATGCAGAATAGGCGTGACGCTCTGGAAAAAACCGAGACTGACAGATTACCACGTCATACTAATTAATGAAAACCTGGGTTATTAATGGTAAAAACCAAGATAGTAGCCACCATTGGTCCAGCGAGCGATGAGCTCTCCATATTAAGAAGAATGATGCTCGCCGGAATGGACGTGGCGCGTCTTAATTTCTCTCACGGGAGCCACCAGGAGCATCTAAAAAGGATTGAGCGCCTGCGCGGACTGAACAGAAATTACCGCAGGCACATCAAGGTACTTCTGGACCTCGAGGGTTACAGGATCAGGATAGGCAGGCTAAAAAGCGATGTACCACTAAAGAAAAATCAGACCCTGTTTTTATCGAATACTGGAACCGGCTCCTCCACAGACATTGTGCCGTTCGACTATGACGGCGACATAAAAGATATAAAAAAGGGATCGAACGTATTTATTGACGACGGTAATATAGCCTTGCTGGTAAAAGGTCACAACGGAAGCGCTCTTGTGACTGAGGTCCTTATACCCGGGACATTAAAGGATCACAAGGGAATAAACATACCCGGCCTGAAAATAAAATTTAAGGGCATCAACAAAAAAGACCTTCTCGACCTGGAATTTGGAATAAGGAACAGTGTCGATTATGTCGCCCAGTCATTCGTGAGAGACGAGAACGACATAATCCCGATACGAAAGATCCTGGACCTAAAACTGCCGGGATGCAAGATAATAGCCAAGATCGAAAACCGTGAGGGGATAGATAACGCAGACGGCATACTAAAAGTAAGCGATGGTTTAATGATAGCCCGCGGCGACATGGGTGTTTCGATACCTATCTATGAGGTACCCATGGTCCAGAAGGAACTGATAAAAAAGTGCCGGAAAGCCGGCAAAATTGCCGTAACCGCCACTCAGATGCTGGAAAGCATGACCGAACACTTGCGCCCCACTCGAGCAGAGGTTTCTGATATCGCCAACGCCGTTCTGGACGGCACCGACATGGTCATGCTCTCAGCGGAAACCGCTGCGGGGAAACACCCTGTAGAATCAGTCCGAATGATGAACAGCATAATAAAATACACCGAAGAGTATAAATAGATACTGTATTCACCAGTATTTGCAATACTGTTGAAACAAACCACACTTTCACTAATGTTTTCCTTAATATCAGTTATATAGAGAATGTAACGATTGACTATACTCTGTTAATATTCAAAAATATTTTCATAAAGACAATCGGAAAACTTGCGGCTGTATCCATTCTTGGTACATTATATGAACAACCAAATTTCTTCACTCAACGATACATTAAACCACCTCGGGGTTTGTGTCGATAAAGCGCCTATAGCTATTGGTATGGCTAGGAATGGGCTTACTATCTATGCCAATGCCAAATACCTGGAAATGTTCGGTTTCAAGAGCCTTGACGAGATCTCCGGCCGGCCGTTCATAGAGCAGATAGCGCCGCAAGATCGCGATCAGATGATGGCGTGGGTGCAGAAGGTTATATCGGGCCAGCCTGTTGACCTGGAAATGGAGTTAACGGGATTGCGCAG
>CAZSIW010000227.1:0-4565 GCA_964606755.1 uncultured Elusimicrobiales bacterium
GTCGGCAGAAGGGTCGCCGAGCTGAAGGGTTTCGCGAACGACGACCCGTTCATTTTCACTCAAAGGCACTACCTCTCAAGCCAGCTCACTTTTTACGTGCCCGGCCACCCGCGCATATACTGCCTGTCCGAAAGAATAGACGCCTACGATTTCTGGCAGAGAGACCTGAGCGGCCTCAACGGAAGGGACGGCATATTTGTGTGCGACAACAGGTTCTACATGGACCCCACAAAGGTCTACCCGTTCAAATCCTGGGAGCCCATCAAGCCCGTTGAGATATTCCGCGCCGGCAGGAAGATAAGGGTTTTCTATCTCTGGTACGGCAGGTCATTTGACCTCAAGGCATTGCCAAAAGAATATACGGCGGCCTCGCTGCCTCCGCTGGTGCCTTTAAAAGAAGCCATCGTTAATTTTGATCACCAGGTCTTCTGGGCGATAAACAGGGACGTGCGTTGCTGCGTGCTGGATGTCGTTATGTGGTCTTTCACCTTTATAGGTTACGGCGCGCCGCTGGCGGTTATCGTAGGGCTGCTGCTGTGGTTTACAAGAAGAGAAACTTTCTGGAACGATTTTTTTACAGGGATAGTGGTTGTTTTTCTTGGCAGCATGCTGGTGCACGCCCTGAAGGACCGCGTCGCGAGGGTTCGGCCTCTCACGCTCTGGGGCGATTCCGTGCACGTGTTGGGACAGAAACTTTACAGGTGTTCGTTCCCTTCGGGCCATGCCCAGTCGTCGTTCGGCGCGGCGACTTATCTGTCGTTCCTTTTCCCGCGTTTCTGGTGGCTGTTGTTCCTGCTGGCGTTTATGGTGGGTTTCTCAAGGATATACGTAGGCGCCCATTTCCCCATCGACGTCGCCTCGGGCGCCTTCATCGGGGTAGTCTTTACCTATCTAGTCACGCTTCTTGCCAGGTTCCTGATCAATAAAAAGCAATCCAACCACAAGTAAACCTTATCTCTTTTCCAGCTCCTGATCAGACTTATCAATCAACGCCTGCCTATTCCGTTTAAATTTATATATAGTCAGCTTTAACTGCTGTTTAACCAATATATTGACCTCATAAGGCGTCGGCTCAACTCGGCACTAGTATGTGCAGTTGAACCCACAGGTATATTATATAGGGGGCGGGCCTTGCGTCCGTCTGTTCATACGGAATCACTTATTTTGATTTAACAAGAATCTGTCTGTCAAAATCACCATTTTAGTTTAGCTGCTCAAGCATGACACCGTTTCAACTAAATAACGTCAAGATATTTTTGCAGAGGTTAAGGGCGTGGTAAAACCGGCGACTCAATGTTATCAGGGTTAAATTGATTCAATAAGTGTCATTAGGAGCCAGGCATCATTTGCCCAAAATTCGACTTTAGATGATTAAAAAGCCTCCAGCCATGTGCCGTAAAATCCGCTCGAATCGGGCGTAAACCCGAAATCAAGCCTTAAATTGATCTTTTTTTCCCTGTCGATCAGGTAGCGGAATCCGAACCCGTAGCTGTCCTTGATGTCAGCGGTATGGAAATCCGCAACGCTTTCTTCAAGCTCCGCAAACCCCAAAAACCCGGCCACTGATACGCGCCCCCAGACAGGCACACGGTACTCTCCCGTTGCAAGAACCATGTCATTGCCCCTGAAACGGCCCATATAATACCCGCGCATTATATTTGATCCTCCGACATACGGCAGGTCCTGGAAAGGCACATCGCCCCCGCCGACCCACTGGGCTATGCCCTCCACAGCTAGCACATCTTTCCCGAAACAAGGGAAATAATGGCGCAAGTCCAGCGTGGATTTTACGAAGTTGTAATTGCTGCCGAAAACTTCATCATAACACGTGCTCGTAAGCATGCATAGTGAACCTCTGTCCGGCTCAAAAAGGTCATTTCTTGTGTCCAAATTAATCGTAGCACCTAAACCGGAAACATTCCCACCGTTGGAGCCAGCCACATTAGTCGAAAGCCCGTGATCCGACACGGACGCTATATCCACGTTACGAAAGTGGTACACAGGCCCGGCATATAAAGACGCTGAGAGTTTTTTCAGGAACTGCAGTGTGCCTATGGCATCAATTGAAGCGAACTTCTCATATACATCAGGCTGCGTCTGGCTTCCGAGCCCGAAAAATCTGTCATTGAAAATCAGGTATGTCAGCCCACCCCTTAAAATATAGTTGTTTCCCTTGAAATGTATATCCGGCACAATATTTATGACCGACTGTCCGCTGGTAGTGCCTACCACTGTTACCCTTACGGAAGACGAGTTCTTTTTGCTCAAGGCTTCCCCTGGTTTAAAAAATGCTATGCCCGACACGCCGAAAGACAACAAAGTCTCAGGCGTATAAAATATTACCGGCAGAAAATCTGGTTTATCCTGAAATTCATGGATTATATCTTGAAATACTGTTTCGTCCTGCTTCGGGGAAGGAAGCTGATCCAAAGAGTTCTTAAAAACATCTGCCGCCTGCAGCGAAGAATAAAAAAGCAGGTAAACAGATAAAAAATAGATGATAATACGGTTAGATCTCTGCATTCATTAAACCTTTGCAATCACAAATTTGGCAATATCTGACGAGCTTAGCGGTACACAAATAGGCTAGCAGCTTTATACAGAAAACACAATTAAAATTCAAGCGGAATGCGTAAAGTCACAGATAGATATTTTTGTGGCACATAGCTGCCTAAAACGCCCCGCCTAGACTTATGGAGGCCAGCCATTCGCTGTCGTCTAAACAGTATGTATACCCAAAACCGAATGGAAGAGGTATGCGCCAAAGCCTGTACGTTAATATAAAGCCCGTGCCTTCTTTTATACCCTGCTGTCCGTTGAGATAAGAGGCTGCGTAGTCACAGAACAAAGTGCCTGCCAGCTGGCCTGTCCCGTCATGGTAAAACGGACGGGTCCATGCGGCAGTGGCAAGGACCATTTTATCGCCGCGGAATTCGCGGGAATATGCGCCTGTTAAACCTTCCTCATGGTTGGTGGCGAAAAGCTGGCTGGCCGGGATGTCGTTGCCGATCCTTCCTCTGGCAAGAAATGAGATGCTGCTCATATCGCAGAAATGTGTTATGCTGTTAGCCGCGAGCGAAAACTTGTTGAAATTATTTTCAGAGCCGATCGATGTGCTTGATGTGTCAAAAGACGCACGAAGCCCATAATCTGTATACATGCACGAGGGCGGCTTCATGCTTTCTTCGAGATCGGCCATTCCAAGGCCGAATATCCTTCCGGCCACGTTCGCCGCGTTCCTCACATAGCTGAAAGGAGAACCAAACCGCATTGCGGCGCTCAGCACGGTTATTCTGCCGTTATCACCGGGCGCGGAAACCTGCGCGCTTGTGTAGCCCACGTCCTGCACTTTTACACCCAATATTCCGCGAAACTGATCCGACAAAAGCTTCTCCACGGAAAGGTGCATCGCGGTGGAATTCTCGTTATATGAGTTTACGACCTGTCCGTATCTGCCAAGATTGTTGAGCTCACTGCCGGTAAACGAATGCGAGTTGAACCCGCCGTTGCTGTACTGGTACTCTGTATACGACTTTTTTTCCAGCCTAGCGTTCAGCGTTATATCGGGCAGTGAGATCGTCAACATGTCTTCGTATTCATCTTTCTTGAAATCTGAGTACGCCGTAACGTGCTCGGCCTCTCTGAAGACGTTCTGTTCAATGGCCCCTGCGCCGTAGTAACTTTCGCCGCCGAAAATACCGAAGATCGGAAAAGGCAGAACGAACCAGCCGTCCCTTGCTTCCACCACAACGTCGGTGCCGCCTGAGTTAGCGTCGGGTGTTTTCCGGATATCCAGCGACCTGAATAAGTCTAAAGAATAGAGGTTAAGCTTGCTATTTCTTATCTTGCTGTCATCGATCTCGTCGCCCACGGAAAAGGTAAGCATACTGCGGATAATGGATTCGGTTACGCGGTTGCCTGTGATATCTATTTTCGTTATTGTGTTTGGATTAACGGTTCGGTCGGTAGTGTCGGAACTTGCGGGAAGAACGGAATATAAAAATATCGCTATTGTAATTAGGCTCTTTGTTCCGGTCATAAGGGAGTTGAAATCCACCTTAATTATAGTGCATTTATTGACAATTTGTGACAAACTACTATATTATTTTTTAACAGATTTATTACATTCTGTCAACCAATTCTTTAAATGATCCTGTCGTATGGTTAATTTTGCGTTGGAATTCCGGGACGTTTGTTATCCCCTAGGCTTGATCTGGGAACAGCGGTTTAGACGTAGAATAGGAAAAGGCGTATCTAACTTCACTGGATACCCGATACGGCATCGGGTATGACACGATGACGGCAGAGAATTCATTGCAAGACTTGACACTTTTTTACTTTCTTATAAACCATTCCACCTGTTTTAACCCTTCAGGTGCTTCGTTAATCCTCTATATGTCTTTCTAATGGGTTCGCGGAAGAGTTATGGTCACGGTTGTGCCTTTTCCTGCGGCGCTTTCAATGCCGATAGTGCCGTTATGGCTGTTGATGATGTGGCGGCTAACGGGCAGTCCAAGGCCGGTTCCCCTGGTTTTGGTGGTAAAGAATGGATCGAAAATCTTGTT
>CAZSIW010000228.1:0-4564 GCA_964606755.1 uncultured Elusimicrobiales bacterium
AAGCCTTCCGATGGCTTTGATAGACACGAGCTTTTCGCATATCTTATCATCGGATTTACTGTTATATTCCAGCAACTTAAGGATGAACGCTTCCATTACGTGCCCCGATTTAGCCAGTTCACCCCACTGTTCAGTCGCGCTGTAAAAATACAGCTCTTCCTTCAGAGTCACGGGCACCCATTCCAGGGTTTTTAACGCCTGGGCGGTTTCCGTGTAAACCTTTTCATCTTCCGAGAACAGGAACGGCACCAGCGCCAGTATAAGTTTGGAGTTCTGTTGTTCCGCAAGGTAACCTACCATGCCAAGCATATTGCTTTTATCGATATTTTTGTCCTGCAAAAGCGAGAGCGCCGAATTCAAGGTTTCGGAATCGGCTTTCAGATTAAAATCCTGTTTTACTTTTTTCTTTAATTCTATTTCGCTCGATTCCAAAAAACCGAACAACGAACTTTGACCCCCATTTTTTTCGATCTCTTTCAATATTTTAACAATACGCCATTTTACGTAGAAATTCTGCCCGCTAAACGCTTCGAACAGGTATTTTAGAGCAGGAATCCCGATCTTTACGAGAGCTTCTTCCGCGTAAACCCTGCTCGGCAGGCTCTGCTCACCCAGGAGTTTTATAAGCGCTGGTACGACAGGTTCACCTGTCTTGACAAGAGATTCCCTTGATATATCGCGCACCTCGCGGCTTGTGTCTTCCAGGCCCTTTATAAATATCGCCGGCGCATCCGAATCCGGGTATTTCAACCGTGACAACTCCCAAATCACGGCTTTTTTAACCTTTGGGCTTGCATCATTTGCGGCGCCTAGTATCGCACAGCGTGCCCCCTGTGTGTTTATTTCAGCCAGAGCCTCAACAGCGCTTTTACGGACATCTGCATCTTCATCTTTCAGGAACGGGACAAGCCGTTCCGCAGAAGCAGGATCGCTTATTATGCCTATGGCATCCAGCGCCTTGCATTTATTTTCCCAGTTATCGGTTTTTAAAATATTGAAAAGTTCTTCCTGAAGCGATCTCTTTTTCTCATCGCTAAGCGTGCAAATATTGGTCAGCGCGCACTGTCTCAAGTACTCATTTCTATCCAGCAGATCGGCAAGCATTGAAGCATGAGCTGTCGCGCTCAGACAAAGCAGCACGGCGATAAAAGTTAACGAACCGGTACCCATTTTTTTATAAAGCGGCCCTATCTTTTTAAAAATACTTTCCATGGTCTCACATTACAAAATATGTGTTAAGTATTTATAAATTTATAGGCATAAATCAGTTAACCGATCCAGGCTAAAGTTGCCCATATATTTTGGGCGCATGAATGGATATAGAATGGTTGTCTTCCGGAGGGAGTCTTGATGAATAACAGGTTTGCCAAATTGTTATAATTTTCCAGCCGCTTGCAACGGCCGATCACTGGTTATACTTTCTTTGAGGGGCAGTATCACGGTCACAGTCGTTCCCTTGTTTTCTTCGCTTTCAATTTTGATATCGCCCTTATGAACAGCGACTATCTGTTTGCTTACCGCCAGCCCAAGCCCCGTGCCCTTAGCCTTCGTCGTAAAGAACGGATCAAAAACACGGTCTATATATTCTTTTTTTATGCCATTGCCGTTATCGCAGATCGAAACTTCAGCTTTCCCCTCGCGCACAAAAGCTTTTATCTCGATCTTGCCATGGATGGCCGGAACCGCGTCGAAAGCGTTACTTAACAGGTTATTGAACAGCTCTCTCATCTGGAGCGGGTCGGCCTTGAAAATAATATCTCTTATGGGATCGCAATTGATTCGAAGAAGCAGATTCTTGTTCGCGAACCGCTCGTGCGTTACCCCGACACATTCCATAAGCACATTACAGATGTTTATGTCTTCGTATTCAGGCATCGTAAAGCGGGAATAGAACAACAGATTGTTTATTATCTGGTCGCTCTCGGAAACCTTTTTTTCTATAATTTGCAGGTGGCTCTCAAACTGAGGATCCTTTAGTTTTCTTTTAATATTAGCCACAGCCATGTTTATGGAGGCGAGCGGGTTTCTCAACTCATGCGCGACCGTGGCGGCCAGCGTTCCGATATCCGTGAGCCGTTTTGCCCGTTCCAGCTCTTCGCTGGCATCCATAAGCTCTTTTGTGCGCTCTATTACTGACTGTTCAAGCGACTCTTTATCTCTTTTAAGTATTTCTTCAACTTTTTTTCGCTCGGTTATATCTTCAGCGACCCCCAGTATCTGCAATGCGGCGCCGTCGTCATCTCTGGCAAACAGAATATCCCTGCTCTTCAGCCAGCGCCAAAACCCCTGAGCGTTTTTCATCCTGTACTCGTGCTCGAAAATGTCAGTTTCGCTGGCATTCAGAAATCGGGCGTGATGTCTGACAACCGACTCAGCGTCATCCGGATGAAGAACGCTGGCGAAAAGATTCGTCCCGATTTTTTCAATCTGATCTGGCGTGTATCCAAGAAATTCAAGGACCAGCCGGTTGGCATAAACATTTTTTTTATTTTTAATATCGTATATATATATGAGGTTTGGACTTGCGTAGGCTATGCTGCGAACAAAATCCTCTGCGCGCTTACGGTCAGTAATGTCGTACGCCGAAGCGACAATGCAGTCTTTGCCTCCAATAACAGTTACTTCCGCGGAATATAGCATCGTCATTATTCTGCCAGTCTTTGAGCGCATCTTTATCTCAATTTTATTGACTGATTTTTTTTCGCTCAAATCTTTTATTACCCTTGTTCTATCATCCGGGTTCGCCCAGATTTTCAGATCATCAACGGTCTTGCCTATCACCTCATCTCGGCTTCTTTCCATCAGCCTGAGGGCTTCGTTGTTAACCTCGAACAATACTCCGTCCTCGATCCGCGCTATAGTCATCGCGGCGGAGTTCGAAAAGAACGCCTTGTTGAATTTCTCCTCGCTTTCTTTCATGGCGTTTTCTGCCAGCTTTTTTTCGGTAATGTCAGTGGAAATTATAAGCAGGTATTTAACGACCTCATTTATCTTTATGGGCACCATTCTTTTATGAACCCACATGTTTTCCCATATCTGATGGTCTATCTCGCAGTCTTTCCCGCTTGAAATGCTTTCATTCATTTCCCGCCTCACCACCTCGACGACGCTGGAGGGAAGGATCTCAGCCGCGTCCATCCCGATAACGCTTTCCGCCGGATACGGGCTTGTGGACGAGACATGATTGATCTTTACGATCCTGAGCTCCCTGTCTACGAAGAAAATCGTATCCGGCGAGAGCCTGAACTGCATCTCCAGAAGATCGATATTTCCCGAATGATTTTTTTCCGTATTTTGATTATTCATGCCGCTGTCCCGCTTTTTTAAAACTATAAGATTTAAGCGGGCTTATTAAAATAGGACAGTTCTAACGTTTACTGATTTATTAAGACAAAAAGACGCTTTTTCTCTAAAAATATAAAATTGCCTTTATCCTCCGGAATATCTTGACTTTGCATCTTTTTTAGAGTATCATCACGGTAAAGACACTGTATTTTCAACGCAAAAGGAGATTATTTATGAACAAAGCGATCCTGGTTATTTTTATGTTTGCCGCGATTCCTGCGGTGTTCGCTGAAGACCAGCCGGCAGTCCAGCCTCCTGCAGCGCAACAGCCCGCGGCACAGGCCGTAGAGAAACAGGAAACACCGGCGGCCGTGAAAGCCGAAGAGATAAAACCAGCCCAGGACATTTCCGGAGCGAAGATCGACATCGCTAGCAGAAAAGAAAAACTCCGCCTTGCCGCCGTTGAAAAGCTGAAAGAGTCCGGAACCCAGGAGGCAGTATCGATCCTGATAAATGCGCTGAATGACAAAAGCGAATCCGTGCGTGAAGAAGTAATAAAAGCTCTTGGCGTGATAAAGAACCACGCCAGTGATTCTCCCGTTGGCAAGGCCCTCAAAGAAGACAAGGAAACCAAAATTCGCATCGCCGCCGCTGAATATTTCGGCAACATCAGATCGAAAGATTCAATAACAGCCCTCGAAAGTGCATTGGCGGACAAAGACATGAAAGTAAGACTTGCTGCAATCGCCAGCCTTGACGCGATCAACGCAGTAGAAACAATAAACGTTATTGGAAAAGCGCTGGATGACAGGGAGAAGGAAGTGCGGTTGAAGGCCCTTGACGCCCTCGCGAACACCAAAAGCAATCTTATTATTCCCCAAGTAAAAAAAGCTTTGAAAGATAAAGAAAAACAAATAAGGATACGGGCGATTGAGATACTTGGCGGCATTAAGGATCACGAGGCGCTTCTGGCGCTGGCTGATTCGATCAACGATAAGGACCTCGAACTGAGGATGCAGACCATGAACTCTCTTACAACCGTTGGAGACAAGACCGTAGTCCCGGCGATTTCCAAGGCTGTAAACGATCCAAATATAGAAATGCGGATGAAAGCTGTTGTCGCGTTGAGCGCTATCGGAGACGAAAGCGTTTACAAACCGCTGGAAGAAGCCCTGGATAACGATAACGCCGAAGTCGTGAAACTAGCCGTGGAAGTGCTCGGAGTGCTTAAGAAGAGCGAAGCAGTTGCCCCCCTTTTGAGGACGCTTCAGATCACGAA
>CAZSIW010000229.1:0-4489 GCA_964606755.1 uncultured Elusimicrobiales bacterium
TGTTTTGCTCGCATTCTTTGGGAAGAGAAAAGGGGTAACGACGATTATTGTCTGCATACTGGCTGTCGGGCTTACGGACTCCGTGTGCGGGAACATAATAAAACCTCTCGTTCACCGTATGAGGCCGCTCGGGGGAACAACGTTCTCGTTCCCGTCGAACCACACCGCCAACCTCTTTGCCGCCGCGGCCGTCATTTTCTATTTTTACAGGAAAGCGTGGGTAGGAATTACTGTGTTGCTCATCGCGCTGGTAGGAGGGTTCTCAAGAATATACACGACCTCTCACTACCCGTCCGATGTGCTCGGGGGAGCGGTGATAGGCCTTGTTTTTGCGTATCTCATGATCTTTATATATCACCTTGCTTTTGAAAAGGAAAAAAAGGACAAAAATGTTTAACAAAAAAAATACCACTTTCTTTGTCACAGCTCTCACCCTCTGGCGCGGCTACCTGTGCGCCACGATGCAGCTGCACCACGACGAATCGTATTACTGGCTCTGGTCAAAGCACCTGGCCCTCAGCTATTTCGACCACCCGCCCATGGTCAGCTATTTTGTCTGGCTGACTACGCTTTTTTCTAACGCCGAGCTCAATGTCAGGCTATCGGGGCTCGTGGTCTCGGTCCTTTTAAGCATTCTCGTATGGAAACTTGCCATAAAAATGTTCGACAGCGAAGAGGTTGCTTCCGGCAGCGTTGTTCTTTTAAATATTATGCCGGTCACGATGACCGGCGGGGTTTTGATCACACCTGATACGCCCGCGTTCCTTTTTTGGGGGCTGTCACTTTATCTCACTTGGATGGCTTTTGAAAAACAGAAACCGTTATTTTGGTATCTCACAGGGGTTTCTTTCGGTCTAGCCATGATGTCGAAATATACTACCGTTCTTTTCGGCATGTGCGTTCTGCTCTACATGATATTTACGGAAGACAGAAAATGGTTCAAATCTATAAGCCCGTACCTGGCCTCTCTTATCGCGCTGGCTGTATTTCTGCCCGTCGTTTACTGGAACTACAAGAACAACTGGGTCTCGTTCAAGTTCCAGCTTAACCACGGCATAGGAAAAAAGGCCTACTCCCTTTCGTATCTAGGCGAGTATCTTGGCGGCCAGCTTCTTGTTGCCAGCCCCTTCGTGTGGCTTGCAGGAATGTGGGCGAGCGTTGTGTTCCTGTTTTCAAAGAACAGAGCGAAGCTCTTTTTGGTGATGACGAGCCTTCCCATACTTGTTTTTTTCTGCTGGGCGTCGCTCAAAAAACCCGGCGAGGCGAACTGGCCTGCGCTTGCGTACTTCTCGTTCGTGCTTATAACCTCTGCCTATTTCCTTGACGGCTCAAAGCTGAAACGTATAATATTTTTCGGGCTTATATTGACATCTTTTTCGATGTCGTTCCTCGCTACCCTGCACGCGAGGTTCAGCGTATTGCCGCTTGCGAAATGGAACAAGGACTGGGCCGAGGCAGACGCCACGAACTTCCTCTACGGCTGGAAAGAGCTTGCCGCGGCGATAGAGAAAACCCCTGACGTGAAATTCGTCATCACCCGCTCTCACCAGATGAGCTCTGAAATAACATACTACACCCAGGGCAGGGTGTATGCCTTCGTTGACCCCAACCATACCCGTTTCAGCCAGTATAACTTGTGGAAGATACCCGAGGATATATATGGCACTGACGGGCTCTATGTCTTTTTTGAGGATCTCTCCATGCCCGAGATCACAGCCGAGTTCGAATCGATAGACTCTATCGGGCACATGAAGGTTTTTCGAAAAGGTTTTCCCATAAGGAACTACCGGATCATTCACGGCAAGTCGCTGAAACGGTTTGGATAACGCTTAACAAACTTTGATTATTTTAGTACAATGAGCATCATGATCACAAATGATACAATTAAAAGTATTGTTGATAACATAGTCAGGTATTATGATCCTGAAAAAGTAATTCTTTTCGGTTCTTATGCCAGCGGTGCCGCAAAAGACGACAGCGATCTGGATATTCTTGTTGTGAAAGAAACCGAATTGCCGAGAATTAAGCGCGCGAGAGAGATCAGGAAACATTTGGTGGATTATTTTGTGGCGAAAGATATCCTTGTTTACACAAGAAAAGAAATAGATGAATGGAAAAATGTAAGAAATGCTTTCATTACAACGGTTATGAGAGAAGGCAGGGTTTTGTATGAAAAGCATTAATGACGGCGTAAACGAATGGGTTGAAAAAGCAAACAATGACCTGCTGAACGCCGAAATTATCCTGAAATCCAATTTTACTAAAAAACCTTATGATACCGTCTGTTTCCATTGCCAGCAGGCGGTTGAAAAGTATCTCAAAGGTTATTTGTTTAAAAATAGCGTTGTTTTCCCAAAGACTCATGTCCTGGAAGACCTGATAAAAGCATGCAGTAAAATTGACCCTCAATTTGATACATTTCTTGATCAGGCAGGCGCCTTGTCTGATTACGCTGTCGAAATGAGATATCCCGATGATTATTTTATGCCTTCCGAACAAGAGGCTAAAGAAGCGTTCGGAACCGCAGTTGAAATCAAAAAATTAGTACTCGCCAAACTAGGAATGTTATAATGAACAAACATCTACTATCAATTTTCGACCTTACACAGAAGGAAGTGTGGGAGATCATAAGCCTTGCCATAAAGCTAAAATCCGGCAAGAGCAACACCAACCACCTTGCCGGCAAGACGCTGGGTATGATACTTGAAAAGCCGTCCACCAGGACGACCGTTTCTTTTTCCGTCGCCATGTACCAGCTCGGCGGGTTCCCGCTCATACTAGACGCCAAAAACCTCCAGAGAAAAAGGGGGGAGACCATACACGACACAGCGAAAGTCCTCTCCGGCTACATTGACGGCCTCATGATGAGGGCTCTGAGCCACAAGGACGTCGAAGAGTTCGCTCAGCATTCCACGATACCAATAATAAACGGTCTCACCGACAAGGAGCACCCCTGCCAGATACTTGGCGACCTTCAGACTATTGTCGAGGCGAACAACATCAAATCCATTGAGGCCCTAAAGAAAATAAAAGTGGTTTTTGTGGGCGACGGCAACAACGTTGCCAACTCCCTCATGGGCGCCGCGGCTGTTGTCGGCTTCGATTACGTGCTTGCAAGGCCGTCCGCGATATATAACCCCGACAGGGCTATTTTTGACAACGCGCTCGCTTTCGCGAAGGTAAGCGGCGCGAAAATAGATATAATGTCCGACCCGAAAGAGGCCGTTAAAAACGCCGACCTGATATACACCGACGTCTGGACCTCCATGGGCGAGGAAAGCCAGAGAGACCAGCGGCTTAAAGATTTCGCCCCGTACCAAGTGAACAAAACCCTTTTGAGCTACGCAAAACCAACCTGCAAGGTAATGCACTGCCTGCCCGCCATCAGAGGCGAAGAAATAACCTCCGAAGTAATGGACGGCCCGCAGTCCGTCATATTCGAAGAAGCCGAGAACCGGCTCCACATCCAAAAAGCCGTCTTGATAAAACTGATGGGCAAGTAGTATCCCGTACAAGTGTTGTGAGTGGCATATCATATGATAACAGCCTGCAACAGTTATAAACCTCAGAGACATCCCACCAGTAATAAAATTATCAAAATTATACTATTTAGAAACACTATTTTAACGCTGTCATTGCGATCCATCCTTGGCGGGGTGAAGCAATCTTGTCTTTCAGTAGTGTCTCTCATGCCAGAAATCCGTTTATCGGGCATCCAGAGGCGTCGATGAGATATATAAATGCAGGAATTTGCAATATAGTCATTTAAGTGGTGAAATAATGTTTTTATGTAATTATTTGAAACCTGATGCCGGTTGCGATGTTATAAAAATGCAGAGATTTAAGGCAACGAATCCATGCAATTCTAACGATCCGTTTGAGTTTATGCCATATGTCGAAAAGCAGATTGCTTTTCAAGAATTCGAAAGCGCCATAATGCACCCCAAACGCATAGAGTATTTTAAAAAGTATGATTATAAAAACAGTTCAGAAAAAAGAAAAGCAATGTGGTTGGTTTATATGCGAGAGATTGTTCATGAAATCCCCGAACAAGTTAAACAATTGAGAAAGCATATATCAGACGAGGGGTTTAGAGTCTTATGCTTTTCTAGAAAAGATAGAATAAAAGAATATGGTGACATATTGATGTGGTCGCACTATGCGCATAACCATGAAGGAATAAGGATTACATTTAATTCGACAACTCTAAAATCGAATTACCCAGATCCTGAAGAAGTAAAATATCTCGATACCAATAATAAAATAGTTATGAATGCAATAGAGCTTATGCCACCACACGATATAACTGCTGGGTCTGATATTTTTATTAAATCATTATTAATAAAAAGTGTTGGGTGGAAATATGAAGAGGAATATAGATGGAATGTCTTTCCTGGTGATTATGAAACTATAAATGATATAGATTATGTTGTGGTTCCACCTGAATCAATCGTAAGTGTTGATATCGGTTGTAAAGCCAGTCAAAAAT
>CAZSIW010000230.1:0-4478 GCA_964606755.1 uncultured Elusimicrobiales bacterium
AAATGTAAGTGTGGCCTTTTTTGTTTAGGGAGGAGGCCCGCGCCTCCCATCACGTAAGCGTGGCTTTTTTTGTTGATGAGAAAGAAGACATAAGATACAATATATCGCAAAATGTAACAAAGGAGTTTTATTTATGAGGGCTATTGTTTTAATTATGTTTGTTTTTATGTTTTCAATATGTGTTTACGCTGATGATGTTCATTTAGATAATATATTAAACAATGTGATAAAAATTGAATACTCTACCAACTCTTCCGATACAGAGTCTGTAGAAAAGCTATACAATATAATGGCATTAAATGTTATTGAATATTTTGATAAATCCTCACAAACTGATTCACCTTTAAAGTTAAAAGCTTATAAAAATTCTGATGAATATAAAGAGTATTTAAATGAACTTAAAAATCTTAAAAAAGAAGCTTTGCGAAAAGAGTATTACGTAGACTTACCTGATCATTTAGAAGATTATGACATTAAAAATAAAAGATTTACTATATTATTCAATAATAAGCTATATGATGAAGGCCATTACAGCATATATTTCCCTCCACTAGTAATAATTAGAAGACAAGAGAAAACCGCCGAAATAAACGAGTACGGTATTTGCACTGGAAATACATTGGATTGTTATCGTGAATATTTAATAATACCAATAAAGTCTGAAGAAAAAGCGCTTACCATAGAGAATGAAAAAGAAAATATTAAAATATTGCTATTGTTTAACATAAATGAAGATTTAAAAAGATCCGTATATGAAGATCAACACGATCATATTGTTGCAAATAATATAAAATTAATTATCGCAAATAATAAGACAGGGGAAATTTATTACAGCCATGTTTATGGCATAAAAACACAAAAGGGGGCAAACAAATGAATTGGGTTTGTGATCATCTGTTATTGACTATTGTATGGTTTGTTTTGGCATTGTGCTGTAGCATTTATTGGGGAGTTTATGGTTGTAATGATGTCAAGAATGAGAATAATAAAGACAAAAATAGAGAGAGATTTGAAAATATAAAAACATATTTTCTGAAAAACAAGATAGAAGCAATAGGAATCTTTATGTCGGAATTTATATGGTCATTTTTAGGATGGATTGCTCTATATATTCTTATACAGCGTTTTCCTGACAAACTTGGAAATTTCGATATTTTTTTAGGCACAATAGCAGTCATAGGAATAACAGGGTATGCATCTTTATTATCAGACAAGATAGGAAAATTTTAAATACAAATTGATTCATGAAATTCAAGAGGCAATATCTTATTCTAAAGCAAAGATTATGTTAGAAGTGTAATCCACCCCTTAGGGCTGGTTATGAGTTGAGGAGTAGCGGTAGCGGTTTTCGGGGTAGTCGGCGAGGAGTAATTCCGGGGCCACAATACGTATTTAGGAAACCCCGCCCAAACTACCGAGAAACAGTTTGAAACTACCGAGAAAACTTTCAAATAAATAACGTAAAACATATTGAAATTACAATAGATAGTATGTTTCTGGGTAGTTTTAAAGGCCCTAAAAGTGGTCAAATATACATATATAATGGCCTAGAACGGGTATTTGGTTTTAAAAGCAGGGGAACATTTAAATAACTTTGGCCAATTCAGCGCGGGGTTTTATGGCAGGTAGATGCTACAACCCTCTCAGCCATTCGGGTTTCAGCGACGTTTTGGTCTTTTTTTCCAGGATAGCGTACAGCAGGTTCAGCACCTCGGCTTTTTGTTTCGGGAACCTCGCCTCGATGGGCACGTAGTTCGAGGCGTGGTTGGCAAAGAACAGGCAGGGGAAATCTTCCAGGTTTTCTACCAGAGTCTTGAGCTCCTCAACGAACTCAAAATCCGACAGCGGGCAAAACTTGTTGTTTTCGAACAGCTTGTGCAGCGGCGTGCCGGGCACAATCATGAGAGTCAGGGCCGCTATCTGGTCCGGCTGGGCCTCGTTAAGAAGTTTAGCGGTGTTCATGGCGTGCCGTTCTGAAAGCTGTTTGCCTCCGAGGCCGAGTATCACCGTGACGTTGGTTTTTATACCTGCATTTTTCACCTTCAGTATGGCGTTCTTCACTTCCTCCGGCGAACCGTGTTTCTTTATGAACCTGTAAACTTCTTCGTCGCCCGTCTCAACTCCTATGTAGGCGATGCCAAGCTTTCTTTGTTTCAGGTCGATGAGGTCCTGCACGGATTTTGTCTTCAGGCTCTTGGCGGAGGCGTATAGCGCTATGCGCGAGAGGTTCTTGAAATACTTGTTCGCGAGGTCGAATATTTTAAGGAGTTTTTCCTGCGGCACGGTTATGGCGTCGCCGTCGGCGAAGAATATCCGCCTCGTTTCCGGCACGAGCCTGGAGATCTTCCTGAACTCCTCTTCCAGCTCGGAGACGTCCTTGATGCGGAAGTTCAGGCCCTTGTAGGCCGGGCAGAAAATGCAGTTGTTGTCAGTACAGCCCACCGTCACCTGGAAAATAACGCTCCGGGCTTCGCTGGGCGGCCTGATGACATTGCCTTCATACTTAAGTATTTCGTCAAACATTTTTATATAAATCCGTACGGAGTACCGGGTTAAGGACTTGAACTCTGTACTGCGTACCCCGAACTCTGTATGTTTTATTATGATACAAAATGAAAGCAACGCAAGTAAACCATTAATTCTCCCTCACCTTTCATCCTCTCCCCGCCGGGGAGAGGAAAGAGGTGAGGGGGCAATGTGTTTGATGCTGATAGCTGACGACTGAAGACTGATAGCTATGAATCACGCATGCACGAGCACCCGCTCCCAGGTTTTGGCGTAGTCCCTGGCGAACTGTTCGAAGGGGTGCGGCGTGTGGCCGGTTATGTCGAACACGTCTTCGGTCACCATATCCTGTTTGCCGATCTTAATGTATTGCTCAAGGCTCATGATCATTTCGACGTTCCATTCCGGCGTGCCCATGGAGAGCAGGCCGTTCTTGTATTGGTTCTCTTCGAGTTTTACAAAACGTATGGGCCTGCCGGTTGCCATGGACAGTATCCGCGATATCTCGCTGAACGAAATCGCTTTCGGACCGGTTACCATATACTCCTCGCTGTCGTGAGCCTCGGGGTCGATCAGTATCTCCGTGTCCACCGCCGCTATATCGCGCACGTCGACCCAGCTTAGTTTCGTGTCCGCATCGTTCGTGGAATAGAACTCGCTGTTGTCGATGATCGACTTGGAATAGTACACCGCGAAGTTCTGCATGAAGGCGTTGGGATGAACGATGCAGAAGGGAATCCCGCTGTCGCGCACTTTCTCGTCGATCTGTCCGTGTATCCTGTAGAGTGCGTGCTGCGACTCCGGGTGTGAATCCAGCAGAGAGGAACGAAGGATGAACCCAATGTCGGAATTGTCGGCGGCCTCGATTATGCTGTCTGCCCAGCCGAGCATCGGCGCCGCCAGCGGAAGCAGCAAGAATAGCGAATCGACGCCCTTCATGGCCTTCTGGAGCGAAGACTTGTCGGCGAAATCTACCGCTACGCTTTTAACGCCGCGTTTTAATTTTGGTATTTCAGCGGCCGGTACGCCCGCGATGAAATCCGCTTTTCTGTCCTGAAGGTTCTGTACTATAACACTGCCGATGTTGCCGGTGGCTCCCAGCACTAATATTCTATTCATATTTTCCTCCTCGTCCTTAGCGCCGCTAAGCGCCGCGCAAAGGCTTTGGGTACACTCTATATAAACGTACGATTAATTGTAATTGCCGCAAGCGTTGAGACACTGATGTTTTAGGATTCAGCCCCAGGCTGGGTGGAGCTTGTCATTCCCGCGAAAGCGGGAATCCAGAAAGGTGAATAATTTAATTTATTCATTGTAAACATCAAGGTCGCTGGGGCTATACCTGCCCCCGCCCCCAGTGTCTATTTTCTTTGCACGCCCAAAGAAAATGGACGAAAAGAAATGCGCCCCAACGGGCTATTCCTTCGGAGTTTTTCGGCGTCTGCGGAACTCGGTCGGCACAAACACCGTGCCGCCCTCAGACAGTCCTCGCCGACACCCCCGAAAACCGCTTAAAACGCTACTCCTCACTCATAACCAGCCCTAAGGGGTGGCCAAGTCAACTTCAAAACCCAAAAACAGAATCTTATTCAAATCTATTGCCCGTCCGAATTTATAGTGGTACAATTACTTCAAGGAATCACGATGGTTTAATATGGCATAAGATACAATAAGACTTAAAAATGGTCAAATTAGGTATATGTCTCTGGAATTAGTTGGAGTCATATAAAACTCAACAGGAGGTGTCAATATGAGATGGGTAGCACATAATTGGTTCATGCTTGCAGTTGCATTTAGCGTCTTTTGGGGTATTTATGGGGTGTGTTATGAAAAATGCGATACTAAATGTTCGTTATGCGATTGGATAACAATGTCTGGTGCATTCATCTCAGAATTTATTGGATCTTTTGCTGGTTGGTGTTGTTTCCATATTCTTACTATCAGACTTTATTCGTATAAAGTTGAAAGTGTAG
>CAZSIW010000231.1:0-4473 GCA_964606755.1 uncultured Elusimicrobiales bacterium
AGATTGTGGGAAAGCACTGGCGCGATATGGAACTCCTGAACGTTGCCAAACAGATTGACGACGTCTCCGGAGCATTCAAACATCCGCCGGGATATTAGTTGCCCGTTACACAAGTTTAAGTCGAGCCTTTTGCGGCCTGTTGCCCAAATAATATCCGTGTAGGGCGCGTTTCCCAAACGCGCCGCTAAAGGATTGCCAAGGTGAGCAATCCCTACAAAAAAGCAGCAAAAGAATATTTGGGCAACACTCCGTCCAGACCCGTCCGAGAGAAGCTAACCTGAAGGTTCGGCCTACGAAAGCAATGCAAAAGATAGATTGCTACAGCGGCCAAAGAGCCGCTTGGGAATGACAAAAAATCACGGATTTTGCAGCCGAAAAGTACCGGATAGCTTGTACCATGTGTTAAGTTAGTATTCAGCCGGAATATACCGTGGCTGTATTATTCAACTGTCTCGAACGGCCTGATAATATCTTTCAATGCCGTTTCAATACCGCCTTCCATATCACTGGCAATATACTTGATTAAATTGTTGTTCTTGACCGTTGCAATTCCTATCATCCGGGCGATGATGTTAAACGTATGGTATTGTATATCCTGCCTGGGAAACGACGGGTTTATATCCGCTATTTCGGTTATTGTCTGCATGATTATATCCCTGCATTTGAGAGCATTGGTCAATTCAATCCTCATTTGCGGTTCATAATCCGTCTCGACATAATCGTAATACTTTGGCGTGTCCAGTATCAGCATTATGAATGTCAAATCACGTTCACGTTCTGAAAAAGAAAGAAAAGCATTGCAGATGGCTTTGAGTTTTTCAACCGGGCCGGAATGAGAATCACAGGCATTTTTGAACTCGTCAAAGAGCATCTCGAAACCGTAATTCAACACGTAGATATAAATTTCATCACGATTCTTAAAGTAATTATAGATTGTACTTGGTGAAATCTGAAGACTCTTTGATAGTTTTCTTATACTCAGATTTTTGTAGCCGTCATTAACAATTATTTTAAGAGCAGCTTTGCTCATCTGAAGCTTTTGAAAATTAATAAATTCCTGTGACCGTGTTTTATTTGCCATTTCCAATTACTTTAAGCGGCTATATACAATTGATATTATGGTGAATCTATTTATTAATGCTGCATCAAATTGTTAACTTAATGTGTATGAAGTCAGGTTTTTGATAACCGCAGACCGTTTAGCAATATACCGATCCATACACAAGTAAAATATATTGATAAAGACAACATCCTTTTTTTGAAATAAATATTGATTATTAACTGATACAGTGTTACAATTAATCAGTACAGCGTGATAGTAATTGCAATTTGATAATTTGTCAATAGGTTATTATAAGGAGGAGGCCATGAAATTTAAATTATTACTCTTCATATTGGGACAGAAACTGAAAAAAGCTGCAAAAAAGAATGATTCCTTCAGGAAGTTTATCAAGGGGAAGAACGTCAGGATAGTTATGAAGACCGCAGCCGGTCAGGGAAAAGCATTCATTATAAAGGATGGCAGTGTCAGTACGTTGTCAAATGATCTTTCCCGCGCCGACGCAGCCTTAGTATGGTGTGACGGCAATACGGCTTTCAGCGTATTGTCATCCGGTGACGATGAAGCCATTATAGCGGCGTTGACGGAGAAAAAACTCCAGTCGGAAGGAAATTATAAGGATTTCATTTGGTTTTTAACTGCTCTTGGCAAGCTTTCACCACAGCAAAGTTGACAGGGAAAAATCCGGCATCACGGGCATTATGCTCTTTATGAAACATTAACAAACAGGAGGAAAACCATGAATTTAACAAACAGTTCAACTATAAACACAATAAAATCTCTTCCGGTCGAACCGGCGGAAAAGGATTGGGGTGTAGGAGTCAACGCATTGGGAGACACGCACTCCCCCTTTGAGCGTGTGAACCGTTTCCGGAGATTCATCCTGGACAGCAAATTCACCGTTGATCACGAAAGGGCATGTCTTGTCACCGAGGCATATAAAAAATACAGCGACTCGCCGCAGATTATCCAATGCGCCCAGGCCCTTGCACATGTTCTGCATAATGTCACCATCCGCATTCTTCCTGATGAACTTATTGTCGGAGAGATGGCTGCACCGATGAAAGCAGCGCCAATTTTCCCTGAGCATTCGTATTCATGGGTTATAGACGAGATAAAAAATCACCCGTGGGAGAAAAGGCTTCATGACAATTACTATATCACCAGAAAATCAAAAAATAAACTTTTCGGCATTGAAGACTTCTGGAAAGGACAGAGCATCGATGAAAAAATCTCTTCGATGATGAGCGAAGATGAGAAGAAGGGAAGCAATCTGGAGCGTAACCTCTACCTCCTGAATCTTTATATGTTCGCGGGCATCGGACATCTCCAGTTGAATTACGAAAAACTTTTTGCCCTGGGCTACGGCGGCATTAAAGAAACCGTTAAGAAAAAGATGGATGAGCTTGATAAATCCAATCCTGAAAATCTCAGAAAACGGGACTTCTACCGGGCTGAACTTATAGTCCTTGAAGCCGCCGGCGATTACCTGCGGCGATATGCCGCTCTGGCCCGTGATATGGCGAAAAAGGAAAAAAACAGAGAGTGGAAAGATATTCTTTTGAAAGTTTCGGAGAATTGCGATTGGGTATCGGAAAACAGGCCGCGGACATTCTGGGAAGCGATTCAACTTTTATTTATGGCGACAACCATCACCCTGATAGAAACAAACGGTCACTCTGTTTCCTTTGGACGTTTTGACCAGTATATGTTCCCGTTTTACAGCGCGGACATCAAGTCCGGCGCCGCTACCCGGGAATCGATACAGGAACTGATCGAAATCCTGTACATGAAAGATATATGGTGGACGAAACTCCGTGACAGGATGACGGTAATCGCCAACTCCGGAAGGGGAATGGGGGGCGATTCTCTGACAATAGGGGGAGTCGACAAAGAAGGGAAGGACGCGACAAATGATCTGACATATATGTGTCTTGATGCACTGGCGCATACCAGGTGGGGGACTCCCTGGCTGGCCGTGCGGTGGCACGAAAATACGCCGCGCGAATTAAAAATTAAAACCGCCAACGTAATCCGTATCGGCACCGGCCAGCCCAAAATATTCAATGACCAGGCCGCGATACCCGCCTCACTCCTTTCGGGCAGAAGTCTGGAAGATTCCAGGAATTATAATGTGGTAGGCTGCGTTGAAATAGACGCGGGAGGCAAGGAATACGGCTGGCACGATGCCGCCTATTTCAGTATAGCGAAAGTTTTTGAACTTGCCATCAACAACGGCCGGTGTATCGGATGCGGTTCGCACTGTATGCGCTGGGAACGCTGCGGAGGTTTGGGGAAGCGTCTGGGGCCGGAAACCGGAAGCCTCGCGGATTTTACTTCATTTGACCAGGTTCTCGACTCCTATGATAAACAGATGGAATACTGGGTCGACCGGATGATTGCCAGTGTTGAAATCATGGACAGAGCGCATCAGGAGATGAAACCCCTTCCCTATCTCTCGGCATTGATAAATGACTGCATCGAAAGGGGAGTTGATGTGACTGCGGGCGGAGCGGTTTATAACTTTACCGGACCGCAGGCTGTCGGCGTCGGAGCCGTCGCGGACGGGATGTCAACCGTCAAACAACTTGTTTTTGAGGATAAGAAAGTGAGCGGCAGGGAGATTCTCGATGCATGCGAATGTAATTGGGTAGGCTATGAACCTCTCTACGCTCTGGTAAATAGCGACAAAGTTCATCATTACGGAAACGACGACGATTACGCTGATAGTCTTGCAAAATTCGCGGCCGATACATACTGCAAGCATGTCGAGAACAGACCCAATGCGCGCGGCGGGAAATATCTGCCGGGCGTCTACTCGGTTTCAGCAAATGTCGCCCTCGGACTGGTACAATGGGCCTCTCCGGAAGGAAGGAAAGCCCTTGAACCGGTTTCAGATTGTGTGGGCGCAGTCCACACGCAGGTAAGGGCACATGACGTAAAAGGTCCTACAGCAATGGTTAACTCGGTCTCCAAGCTGGATCATATACGCGCAGGCAACGGTACTCTTCTTAATATGAAATTTTCACCTTCGGCTGTTTCGGGCGATGCCGGCAGAGATGACTTCATCTCATTGATTGACACCTACTTTAACCGGAAAGGGATGCACTGTCAGTTCAATATAATAAGCCGTGAAACACTTGAGGATGCTATGAAACATCCGGAAAACTACAAGGACATGGTAGTACGTGTTGCAGGATACAGTGCCGTCTTTGTGGAACTGAGTAAGCCGTTGCAATATGATATTATGGGAAGAACCGAACTTTCTTTTGATTAATAAAACATGCGCGAAGGCCGACGGCGCAAACCGGTATACTGCGCCGCCGGCATCTTTCATGAATGCCCGGATGACTTTGTATAAATTGATGCAAAGTCATCCTGTCTAAGAAAAAGATATATGGATACTAAACTTA
>CAZSIW010000232.1:0-4456 GCA_964606755.1 uncultured Elusimicrobiales bacterium
GGGGAGCAGGTGCCTGACGGAGGCGAGCTTCTCTCTAATGTCCATGGTGGCGAGGTCTGTGTTGACCTCGTGGTGGAACTTGAGGATTATGTTGGATTCGGATTCGCGGGACGCGGAGCTGAGTTCCTTGAGGCCGTTTATCTCGGAGAAAACTTCCTCAAGGGGTCGCGTGACGTACTTCTCTACTTCCATGGCCGCGATACCACCCCTGAGGCGGGTGATGACGCTGACCTCTCCGGATTCCGTGTTGGGGTAAAGCTCTACAGGTATTCTGGTAAACCCGACGATCGCAAACAGTATTATCGCAAACACCAACATCAGCGTTGTGACTGGTTTTTTAATGCCGAGTTTTACCATATTAATCGATTCCGGACACGGATAATATCAAAGCCTTAAAAGGGGAGAGTTATGCTGGTATCTAGCATCCGGTATCAGGTTGCTCTTATTTCTTTTCCGCTTTTTCCGGTATAGATGGCCCGCCTTCCTTCTTGTCCTCGTCTTTCTTCTCGTCTGACACTACCGAATATTTGGCCCGCACGCCGTCCTGGAGCTGTCCCTGCGTCTCTACGACCAGGAATTCTCCGGGATTGATGCCGTCCTCTATGACTATGCTTTTTTCCATCTTCTGCCCGATCTTGACCTTCCTGAGCTCTATAACGCCCTCGCCGCTAACCGACTCGTCGGGCTTGAGGAGCGGGACAAGGAAAGTGGTTTCGCCCAGGGAGATCAGGCTTTCCTGGGGAACCAGTATAACGTTGTCAACCTGCGTTATGTATATCGCTCCCCTGCCGAACATTCCCGAGCGGAGCTGGTTGTTGGGGTCCTTGACGCTTATCTTGATGGTGGTCGTTCTCGTTCTTTCCTTAACGGTGGGGGCTATCTCGATGACGGCTCCGATAAACTCCTTGTCCGAGTACGCGTCGCAGACGATGCTCACTTTCATGCCTTCCTTTATCCTGAGCACTTCTTTCTCGGGCACGTCCACCTCGAAGTTCGTGTTCTCGCCGCTGATAAATTTCGCGACGACGTCCTGCTGGGTTATATATTCGCCGGGTTTTATGAGTATTTCAGACAACAGGCCGTCTGTCTGCGCGGTCAGGTTCGTCTTGCCCAGGTTCGACTGGGCCAGCTCGAACTCGGAGAGGGCGGCCTTCATCTTAGCCTCAGCCGACTCGGTCTCGAACCTCGATTCCTGTATCTTGCTCTCGGAGAGGGCCTGCATGCCGTAAAGCTCCTCGTAGACCTTCATCCGCTGGGAGGCTGAAAAATACGTGGCCTTGTCGCTGATATATTTGCTTTTCGCGAAATCGACTTTGGTCATGGCGTCTTTCGGGTCGAGCGTCGCTATGATCTGCCCCTTGAGCACCTTGCTTCCCTCGTGGAAGTTGTAGGAGGCGAGTATGCCGTCCATCTCGAACCTCAGCTCGTTCTCTACAGCGCCCTTTATCGAGCCCATGACGTTGTAGGTCTCGGAAAAATTCTGTTTCTTGGCGGCCTTGACCCTGACGCTGAACACCTCGTCTCCGGTGGTAACGGCCTTCTTCTTCTTAAAGAACTTCTTGTGTATAAAAAAACCGCCGAGCGCGACGATCAATATGAGGAAAACATAAAACGCGATGCGCAGAGCCTTGCGCTTTGGTGTGATCTTGTTGAAAAGAAAGCCGATCTTCTGCAGGAGGGGCCAGACCTTTTTAAGAAGCGGCCAGATCCTGTTCATGATGAACGGTTTGAGTTTTTCGCGGTAGAATTTCATAAAAGCGTCAAAAAGCTTGTCCATGTTTTGTCTCCTGTAAACAATATCAATACTAAGGTTAACTGCTTTCTATTAGAATTCGTTTCGCGAAGCATGACTTCAAATTTTAATCTTTTATATTTGCTCTTCGATCTTTTATCTCAACGGCATTATCGTGAACCGTTCCATGTTAGACACGGAGGTGTAGTTCGTCGCGAGAGCTTTAGCGTACTCGGTAATGGTTTGAGCATATTTAAGGGTCTCTTCCATGAGCTGCAGCGTTTGCGCCTCATAGAGCTGGTTCTTCTTTCTTAGTATCGCGAGCTTTCTTTCTTTAAGCTTTATCTCGTCTTTCAGGGTGCGGGCGTTATATAGAGAGTTCCTGTATTCGTTATAGGATTTTTCGAGTTCCTGAGTTATCTTTTTATAGGTATCGTCCAGAGAGGCCTCAGCCTGCCTGATGCCTACCTTCGATTCGTTGGAGTCCACGAAATAGGTGAGGTCGTCAAAAATGCCCATCTTCATGTTGTATCCCGATGAATCGATCCTGGTGCCCACATCGAGAATGTCGGAAGCCAGCGACCTGTCTTCATCCTCGCTCACCTCGATCGTGTTGCCCCAGAAAGTCCATTGAAGTTTGCCGGTGATATTCCAGGAAGTAGCCAGCTCGAGAGGCTGGGTAACGTAGGCTTCACCGCTCTGGCCGTAAAAACCCTCGAGATAGATCTTAGGGACCGCTTTTGTCTGTGTGATTTTTCTTTTGGTGTCGGCCATCTGAATCTGGAGCTTGCTTATCTTTATGTCAACGTTGTTTATTTTGACAAAATTTACGCATTCGTCCAGCACATAGGATATTTCCGGAACGTCTTCAGGCAGGCTTTCCGGCATGACCGCCGGTATCTGGTCGAGCGCGTCGACACAGCAGGCCTCGACAAGTATCCTGGTGTTCAAAGAATAGCTCAGCTCCGCGGATTTCGTCATGTTCTCGACTTTGTCGCGGAAATTGATTGCCTCTACCATGTCTACTTCAGAGATCGATTTCGCTTTGTATTCAAGCTGCACCCTGGTGCACAGGGCGTCGATCTCGGAGAAAGCTTTCCTGAGGCGGTCGTATTCCATCTTGCTTGTCATGAAATCGTAATAAGCGGATTTTACCCTGTAGAAAAGTTCCTCGCGCGTTTTTGTGTAATTGAACCTCGCGGAGTCGAGCATCATTGAGTCATACTGATAATTGGCCTTTACCTTGCCGCCCTCATAGATCGTCTGTGTTCCACGGATGCCAAGCTCTTCTTCCTGGAACGCATCGGTCAGGGTCTGTCCTTTTTCATATTTTCTTTCAAGTGAAAGCTGGGGGAGGAAGTTTCTTGCGGATCTTACGACCCTTATCTGGGAAAGTTTTATCTGGTCTAGGGCAACGCTCAATTTCTTGTCCCTTGCCTGCGCGAATCTGAGACAGGTTTCGAGGAACTGGTCCTCAGCCAGAACGTTCTGGGAAAGTAAAAAAACGAAAGCAATCAGAAGCCGAAATGGTTTTCTAATCATATGGTGTAATTAAAAGAATTTTACTAAAACGGCTCACGTTTGTCAATTTTAACTTGCAATTCCCCTCAGCTTGCTGAGGGGTAACCGAATATTCCTTCTCCCCTGGTGGGAGAAGGCGAGGATGAGGGGGCTAAAATAAAGAATGTTCACTTCAACATCACCCTCACCTCAATCCTCTCCCATCAAGGGAGAGGAGGGAAATGGATTCCGCTTGATACCGCCCAGCTTGCTGGGCGGAGGTTTATTGCGCAATACTGATTTCCAGAGCCGTTAAACTATACTAATATATAGCGGCTATTAATTTGGATGTCAATAGAAAAAATTCAAATAACTTCAATTCGTTTCAATGGGTTTCAATTTTTTGTCAGGGCGCCACGGCCGCGCGATCGTGCGGTAGAGCCGAACTCGCGGCGGATTCGGATTTTTGTTGATTTTAATGATATAAATATAGTAAAATACAAATCAAATTGATTGCGGCCTGTTGTTCGGGCCCCGCCAGAGCGGGAGGATACATGCTTCGTTTAAACAAAGATCACAAGACGCTTGAGCCTGAAGAATACCACTACGAACTTCAGGACGTGGAAAAACCTAACCTTTACAGGGAAACCTTTCCTTACGACGACATCCCAAAGATACCTTTCAACAATCGCCTGGTGCCGATGAGCCCGCCCGACGAGATATGGATAACCGATACCACGTTCAGGGACGGCCAGCAGGCGCACGCTCCTTTCACCGTTAAGCAGATAGTGGATATTTATGACATGATGCACAGGCTCGGCGGGCCCAACGGAGTGATAAGGCAGACTGAGTTTTTCCTGTATTCCGACAAGGACAAAAAAGCCGTTGAGAAGTGCCTGGAAAAGGATTACAAGTTCCCAGAGATAACCTCCTGGATAAGGGCGACGAAGAACGATTTTAAACTGGTAAAAGAGATGGGGCTTAAGGAGACGGGTATACTTACCTCGTGTTCCGATTACCATATATTTTTGAAACTCAAGAAAACAAGGCAGGAGGCTCTCGATTCGTACCTGGATATCGTCAAGGCCTCTCTGAGCGAAGGCATAGTTCCCAGGTGCCATTTCGAGGATATCACCAGGGCAGATTTTTACGGTTTTGTAATGCCGTTCGCCAGCGAGCTCATGAAGCTCGCGCAGGAAGCGAAGATGCCGATAAAAATTAGAG